>NZ_MAYF01000086.1 GCF_001684955.1 Chryseobacterium contaminans
TCAATCAAAAAAAAAGATCTCATGAGGAGACCTTTATTTTCTTGAGATAAATCATTTGTGTTCTTAGAACTTTTATTGCAATAAGCAAGCTTCTTTTATCACTGTGGGAACTGTTTGCAAAAATAAATAGTCTGTGGTATCTGATCAAAAAAAAACTGTAGAATAAACATCATATTTTTGTAAAACTTTTACTACATAGTCTAATAAAAAAATCTATTAGCAAGACAATATAGGAAACAGCAAATAAGCAGCAGAGTTATTTTTATATTCCAATAATAACATCCGGCAACCTTCTCCTTATATCTTGCCTGATACTATGAGCTTTCATAAGGTAGTATTTTCTAAAAAATTGAAATATCAGATATTCGTATGTTTTATTATATGTGATTGTGTGAAAATTATCACAGCATGTAGAAATATTACTACAAAATAGTCGACTTATATCAGTGTCACTATCAGTAAATACCGACAAAACTTATAATAAAACAAATCAAAACATGCTGATTTATCTATATAATTTCATTATTTTTACACCATCAAACGAAACCATTTAACACTTAAAGCACAGAGACAAAAAAATTAATGACAAAAATTTATTTCCAATCATTCCTACCCTTTAAAAAAACTTCGACTTTTAGAAAAACTATTATTAACCGTTTTTTGCTTTAGCAAGAGACACAGATCAGTTTTGCATGAGAGTTTGGGCATTGTTTTTTACTTGCTTATATTTCAACATATACGGACAGCGCTATACTTCTACCTGGTATAATATTGACAATGGACTTCCACAAAGCAGTGCAAAGGCTATTGTTAAGGATAAGTATGGTTTTATCTGGATCGCCACTGAAAATGGCCTTGTACGGTATGATGGAAGCTCCTTCATTACGTTCAATAATTTTAGAATCAACAACCTTCATTTTGGTGAATTCATTGGTGACCCTTCTCGGGACAGCATTACCGTTCTTAATGATTTCCAGGAGAACAAGGTCATTATTAAAAATAGATTTCCTAAACTGACAGAGCTTCACAGCAGTGATAGAATAACTTTCACAATGGGAAATGAATTTGTGCACCGGGTTGCCAATAACATTCTGGCCTGTAATTTTTACAATGATATACAGTATGTTGTAAGGCTTAAGAATTCAACCTACCATTTCACTGAAAATAACCTTATCATTTATAAAGATAATAAGGGAAATGAAATAAAAATATCTATTCCATTTTCCAATAAGGATCTGAACAATATGTTCGTATTTAATGAAGTTCTTTTTATTAATGATATAAAACACAGGAAAACTTATTCTATTGATAACGGAAAAGTTTCTGTTCAGGATAAGCCGAATCTTTTTAATGACCCTAACACAAGAATCTATTGGCAACAGATTACCAATCAGACTTTTGTCATCAATCATAATGATATTTACATTGTAACGGGAAACTCCAATATACCTTCGCTTAAATTTCTTGTTACGTACAATGAAATAGGAAGTCACTCCTATTGTTCTATGTTTTATGGCTGGAAATTCAACAAGCTTTATCTCGGAACTTTAAACAATGGACTAAATATTCTGAAGTTATCGGATTTTTATGTGGCTAAAAAGAAAGAGGACTTCTCCAACAATGTTTACTACGCTTCTCTACCCTTCAGTAAGAGTACCATCATTGCAGAAGATGGAACAGAGTTCGGAAGGGACGGAATAGTGAAGAAGTATCCTTTTGGTAATAATGACAATTATCTGATGATGTACGACAAGGCGGGAAACATCCTGATCAGGAAAAGAAGCAGCGTCATTAAATTCTACAAAGATTCCGGTTATAAAAGAAAGGATTCTACTTTTATAAGACAGGGGTTTCAGGCTTTTTTACAGAGCGGAAATCTTTATGGGGCTTCATTTTCGGATTCTTCGAAGAGTCAGCTTCAGATATTTAAGAATGATCCATTTTCAAAACCGGATTATACCTATGAGTTTAATAGTTTTGTCAATACTTTCTTTCAGTACAATGAAAACGAAATCTTAGTGGGTAGCAGTGATGGTCTGTATTCTATTATATTGGGAAGCAAAACCATAGCTCCTGTTCATAAAAACATTCATGTTAAGAGTATCATCAGAACAAAGGATAATCTGATCTGGGTAATGACCAATAAAAGTGGTTTTTATCTTTTCAGAGACGGAAAGCTCATTAAAATGCCTACCGACAGAAGCAGCTACCTTATGTCGGCCCATTATATTCTGGAAGACAAAAAGGGGTTCTACTGGATATCTTCCAATAACGGGCTTTTTAAAGTTCCTAAAAAACAGTTGCTTCAATATGCACAGGATGGGAAAAGTCCTGTTTATTATTATCGTTTTACTAAAAGGGATGGTTTCCTTACCAATGAATTCAACGGTAGTTCACAACCTAATGCCTATGCATTGGAAAATGGAGACTTTGTGTTTCCTTCAATGGATGGATTTGTATTTTTTAATCCGGAAACTGTCAGAACCTTCTATCCGGACCCTAATAAGATTTATATAGAAAGAGTGAGGATCGGAAATTCAGAGCCTCAATATTTTCATCATATCCTTGATCTTCAAAAAAATTATAAAACAGCAGATATTTTTATTGATATTCCTTATTATTCCAATCTGGAAAACCTTTATTTAGAGGCAAAAATATCCGGAAATGAAAATTCTGAATGGGAACCTGTCACTACCGGAAAAGAGCTAAAGTACAACGTCAGCAATCTCGCACCCGGAGATTATACACTGAGCGTAAGAATGTTAATTTCACCGGATGGCCAATTTATTCAAAAGTCTATCCGCTTCAAAATTCAGCCGTTCTTTTATCAGACGTTGTTATTCCGTGTTTCCATATCCATTGTCATTTTACTGATCATCATTGTGATTGTTCAGCTGATGACCAATTTTTTAAGAATAAAAAACAGAGTACTGAAACAGATTGTCCACAATAAAAATTCGGAGTTAAAGGAAACATCTTTAAATCTTGAGGTGGTAAAAAGTGATTTACGAAAGGAAACTGAATATCAGAAAAAACTGGTGGAGACCATTAGCCATGATATTACCACTCCTATCAGGTTTATTGCAATGCTTTCCCAGAAACTTCATGAATCTGATGATCTGGAGCTTCAGAAAAAGTATTTTGACAGTATTTATAAATCTTCTGAACAGCTTTATCAGTTCACCCTGAATCTGAAAGAATATACTGAACTTTATAAAGCTGAGAATATTTTTGAGGAAGAGGAATATCTGGTGAACAGGATTTTGGAGATAAAGAAAAAACTGTTCTGCGAAATTGCAAAAGAAAGAGGAACAAAGATTATTAATATTGTGGAGAACAATGTGTATTCCAGTGTTAATGAAAGCATTTTAACAGCTATTATCCATAATATTCTTGATAACGCGGTAAAAAATACCTTTGATGGGGAGATACACCTTAATGCAATAGAAATTAATCAGAAAATCACCATAACAATCTCTGATACGGGAGCAGGTATGCCGGATGAACAAATTAATATGTACATGGATTTATTCAAAAATCCTAAACTGGAGACTCCAAGCTTTAAAGGAAAAGGCCTTGGACTGCACATGGTTATTCATTTGGTAAAAAAAATAAATGCTGAAATCAATTTCAGACATAACCAACCTCAGGGAACAATTGTGGAATTAATGCTCAATAAAAACTAATTTACTATGAATGAAAGAATCTTAATTGCTGATGATCACTATGTAGTCAGGGCAGGAACCGCATTGGTCCTGGAATCCGGTTTTCCGGAACTGAAGATAGATTTCGCAGAGGATTACGCAGAGGTAAAGAAGATGTTGGAGTCCCAAGATTACAGTCTTTTGATTCTAGACATTGATATGCCTGGTACTCAATATAAAAAAATGATCTCTGAACTTAAAGCCATACAGCATAATATTAAAATCCTTGTATTTTCGGGATATGATAAGGATGTAGCCATACAATATATCCGGGAAGGAGCTGAGGGCTACCTGAACAAACAAAGCAGCGAGGAAGAAATTAAAAATGCAGTACGGTCTGTTATTGAAAAAGGGTATTTTTACCCGGCAGAACTGATAGGGCTTATCATTCAAAATAAAAAAAGCAATCCCGCAGAAAAGCTGTCGTCACGGGAATATGAAATCTTTAAGCTTTTAGCAGACGGAAATGGAAACCTTGAAATTGCTAACAGGCTCAACATTCAGATGTCAACAGTAAGCACTTACAAAAAAAGGATCTTCCAGAAATTAGATGTAGCCAATATTGCAGAACTTATCAAAGTATATGAAATGATGCACTGATGAATAGGTTAGAAAATTTAAAGAGGGAAATTATTGAATGATTTTTACAATTAAAAAATATTCAGGAAATTTACAGCATCCTATTTTCTAAGAAATCTCTGCATTATAATTGCAAAATATTATGAATCCATTGGAAAAAGCAGATCAAGGAAGCCAACGTTTCCGATATATTAAACTTTGTATTTTCTTTTCCGGACTTTCGGTATTTGCTCAGCTTTATCTTTTTCAGCCTATGCTGCCCATGGCTGCAGAACATTTTAATGTATCTGTTGGAGACACTTCCCTACTGGTTTCATCATCCACCATCGGAATGGCATTGGGATTATTATTCTTTGCCTTTAAAGCAGACAGCTACTCAAGAAAGCGGCTGATGACTTTTTCATTAATCTCATCTGCCGTATTAACTATTATTTCAACATGGATTCCTAGTCTCAGCCTCCTGATTGCTATTGGGATTTTTAAAGGATTTGTAGTTTCCGGAGTTTCAGCAGTTGCTCTGGCCTATCTTACAGAAGAAGTAAACACGGCAGCTATAGGTGCTGCCATTAGTATGTATCTTAGCGGGAATACTATTGGCGGCATGAGCGGTAGAATTTTGGCTACTATTCTGGCCGGCGAATTAGGCTGGCGTAACGCGGTTCTTGTAATCGGGATAGAAAGCCTGATCCTGGGTATTATCTTCTGGAAACTTTTTCCTGAATCCCAGTTTTTCAATCCACAGAAAACAGATTATCACCTTAAGATAAAACAAATGAAGTTTTTCCTCACCAATCCTTATATGCTTCGGTTGTATCTTATTGCAGCCCTTGTTATGGGAGTCTTTGTGAGTGTTTATAATTATCTGACTTTCAGATTGGAGGCACAACCATTTTCTTTAAGCCATTTTATCATTGCTTTTATATTCCTGATGTATATCTTTGGGGTTTTTGGGACGATGACAGTGGGACGACTTTCCAAAAAAATACCAGCAGATACTATTTTAAAAGGTTCTATTCTCAGTATGCTGGTAGGTGCTTTATTATTACTATCCGAAAACCTTTATATCCTTATTTTTGGGCTTGGATTATTTACTTTTTCTTTTTTTGCAGCACATACCATGGCCAGTCAGATGGCAGCCCTCTATGCCAAAAGAGGTAAATCTTCAGCAACATCTATTTACTGGCTGTTCTATTACTTTGGATCCAGTATTCTGGGAAGTGGCACCGGATATCTGCTCCACTCCTACTCCTGGAACATTTTTATTGCATTTCTCATTTATTTCTGTCGTGGTTGCACTTCTTCTGGCAACGGCCAATACTTCTCCAAAAGACAAAAAAAACTAATACCACACACATACCACATTTGTTTAGGAAGAAAATAACATTAACCGGCTTTCCTCCTTTCATTTTAACATACTCTTAATTTTTTCTATTAAAAATTTAACCTAATCTTCACGAAAACATGGCCTTACAATACGATGCAAGGCATAATATTTGATACTTTATAAAACACCATATCATCACTAAAATTCAAAATATTATGAACGTAGCAGATCTTAAAATCAAAAACTTAGTCGAGTACAAAAATCAGATTTACACGATCACTGAGATTTTTCAGAGTATAGAGCAGGAATATTTTGTTAAAATTGAAAATGATATCCACAGTATTTCAGTTCCGGCAGACTCTATCAGGCCTATCAAAATCACAGAAGAATGGCTTGAGAAATTTGGTTTTTCAAAAACTTACAGTTCTGATCAGAGCATAAGATATGAAAGACCGGAATCTTTTATCAAATACGATATCGACCTGAGTTCCAGAAAAATACTGGAAGGACTGAAAATTTATGGAAATACCATTAAATGTAAGTATATCCACGAGTTCCAGAATATTTTCTCTTGTTTATTTGGTAAAGAACCTGCATTGCATTTTGGATACCTGAAAACAGAGTCATAGTTAAATAGTTCTTAATTATCGGAAACCACAATTTGTAAAGCCAAATTGTGGTTTCCTTTTTTTAAAATGAATAATAAAATCGTTCAGAGCTGAGATTATTATTGAAGAAAACTTATCCGTTGTTTTAAATTCCGAAAAATTCACCATACGTAAATCATTCATTTCATGGATATTTGTACTTACTCAATATAAAAAACACCGATATGATTTTAAAAATTATTAATTCAATTCTTATTCTTACCGCTGTTTTCATGGGCTTTAAACAAGGAATTGCCATGATTTCAGGAAAACCTGAAATGACTGCGATGTTCGGGAAATGGGGCTTTGATAAAACCGGACTAATAATTAACGGTGCGGTTACTATTCTTGCTTCCATACTGATTTTATTTCCCAAAACATTTGTCTGAGGAAACTTTTTGATGGCCGCAGGTATTCTGCTCATCATCTGTTTTCATCTTATGGATAAAGATTTTAAAGGAGTACTCATAGAGCTTCCTTTTCTTTTTTTAAACCTGTTGATTATTTATCTTCAACATCCACTTAAAAATTAGCTTTGATATGAACTCTTTCAATTTTGCTATAGTATTGGCTATAGGTCTTTCAGGTACAGCCTGTGCCCAACAAACAGTCAAAGAAAAACAAGCTTCAGCATCAACTTCAAAAAAACAACAGACAATGGATTTATCAAAAATAACAGACCCACAGGTAAAACAAGCTATAGAAGCCCTTCAAACAGGAGATAAAAGCTGGTACAGCTTCTTCACTGAGAACCCTGCTATGACGGATGATGGCAATAAAGTAGATTTTAAATCCTTTTTTGTCAATGCACTCGGCAAAGAGCTATTCCTCAGTATAGACCGTGTTGAAAATGAAGGTAAGGATATTCACGGGAATTTTAAAGCCGGACAATGGGGAACTTTTCCTGTATTTTTCAAATTTCATAAGAATTCCGAAGGAAAGTTTGACCGATTAGACATTGGACAGGATAAATAAAAGTTTCAAAAAATATAAAAGGCTGCCTCACTTTGAGACAGCCTTTAAGCACGTATCTAAAAAT
>NZ_MAYF01000087.1 GCF_001684955.1 Chryseobacterium contaminans
TTTAGAATTTCACATTTACAAAATCCCTTTATAAAGGGGTAATTCAATACATGTAGTATCTGTGTAGACATCTTAAAATCTTAATTTACAAAAGAAAAAAAGAGGCGATATTGTTTTTTGCAATAATTTTAATTCACACAAAATGGATAATTTATTTTTCCACTGTTAAAAAAACATTAATCAACAAAAAACACCAACGTTATGGAATTACACAAGAAGATCTTATTGGGATCATTTATTTCAATGGCTTTAGTATCATGTAATACTACCAATGACAGCATAGAAGAAAAGGCACCTCAGGAGCAGCAGGGACTTTCAAAATTGCAAGCTATATCCAAAGCAGATATCCCTGCAGGTTTTGAAAACACACAAATGTGTAAAGATGTTTATCTTCCCGGAGAGGACAAGGCTCCAGGAGCTGCCTCAAAGGGAGCTGTTATTACTACTAAAAAATGGCCCAATGGCAGTGTTATCACTGTAGGGCTTTACGGTGGCAGTACATATGTACGTAACAAAGTAATACAATATGCCAAAGAATGGTCCAAATATGCCAACATTACTTTTAATTTTGTTACCACTGGAACACCACAAATCCGTGTAACGTTTACATCTGGCGCCGGATCTTATTCATATATAGGAAAAGATGCTCTTAGCATAGCTTCTAATAAGGAAACCATGAACTTTGGCTGGTTTACTGATAGTACAAGTGATACGGAGTTTAGCAGAACTGTTACTCATGAATTTGGTCATGCTCTTGGGATGATTCACGAGCACCAACATCCATTAGCAGCTATCCCATGGGATAAGCCAAAGGTATATGCTTATTATGCAGGTGCTCCGAATTACTGGACCCAAGCTCAGGTAGATAATAACCTTTTTGCAAAATATTCAACTTCACAAACACAATATAGTGCTTACGATACAAAATCCATTATGCACTATAGCATCAGCTCAACACTAACCACAAATGGCTTCAGTGTGGGCAGCAATACTGTTTTATCTCCAACAGATAAGGAATTTATTGCAACAGTATATCCAAAATAAAAGTCTACTTTCCTCCATAAAAGTCTACCTTGTATAACATCAGGGTAGACTTTGCTGATTTTAGCATAAAAATAATCTATCATTCAAAGGAAAACCTTTGAAATTAATAACATAATGAAAAATGACTACCGAAGTAGCCATTTTTTTCTCTTAAGATATTTCAATCATTCGAGGTGGTTTCTGCTTTGCATCCTCTTTCTTGGGAATGGTCAGCATGAGCAACCCGTTTTCATATTTTGCATTGATATTGTCCTGGTCTACCACATCCTTTGGCAGCTCAAAGCTTCGTTGGAAGGATTGATAGCTGAACTCTCTTCGTGTAAAATTATCCTCTTTTGTTTCACTGCTGTCCTGCTTCATGGATGAAATGGTCAGCAGATTACCATCCAGTTTTATCTGAAAGTCATTTTTATCCATTCCTGGTGCAGCCACCTGTACCTCATAAGCATCTCCGTTTTCTTTTATATTGACTGATGGAACTGTTGTACTGGTGGATGAGTAATTATTGTTGCCCCAGTTAAAAAGTTCACGTCCAAAAAAATCATCAAAGAGGTTTGAAAAGCCCAAGTTGCTGTTTCCGTTTCTTCTCATTAGATTATTCATAGCAATTTCTTTTTAAATAAGTTTAACAATCATTTAATAACACATCAGCTGGCCAGCTGTATGTAAAATTCATCAAAAAAAATACCAGTTACCAAAGTGTGATTTTTTTTCCGCATTGCTGTCAAATTTTCAGTTTTCCTGACAAAAAATAATCACAACATCTTATCCAACAAACAATTACATTAATCACTCTTATCATTATTAGCCACTTTACGAAACTTAACAAAACTCCCGCAACTGATCCATACGGTAGATAAAAGAAGTGATAAACAAGTAATACCCAGTCCAGCTTTATAAAGATCGAATCCGACCATTCCGGTTTTGTAAGCAATCGAAAGAGCCAGAATTCCAAATTCACCGGTTTGAGAAAGTAATGCCCCTCCATAAAAACTATCTTTCCAACTGAAGTTCAATATCCGGAAAAAGAGAGATGACATGAGGCTGTTGCTTAAGAGAACAACCAAAGTACCTACAGCTATCAACTTATAATTGGAAAAGAGATAATCAAGATCCAGCCTCAAGCCAATAGACACAAAAAAAAGTGAAACAAAGAACACCTTGAAAGGCAGTAAAGAATGTTCCAACCAGTGAAATGTACTAATTTTACCTACCAATACCCCCGCAACAAAACTTCCCAATGCAGCACTCAATCCAACAATTTCTGCTATTGCACCAAATCCCAGGCATATAAAAAGACCTGAAAAAACTTGTAAATCATGGTCATTCTTCAAAAATTCATTTGAAAATTTAAACTCCCTTAAGTTTCTTATTTTTCTAAATATCAAAAAAATAACAATACATATTAATAAAGGAAGGATAAAGTTCAGCATATTGAATTTTTCTCCATTCCAAAATTTAAGAAGAGTTAAGGCTGGAGCAAGGAGAAGATCTTGTAACAGCAAGATATTAAGTATCACAATACCAAAGGCGGTATTTAGCGTTCCATGTTTCTTCATAAATTCCACAACAACTGCCGTACTGTTAAATGTAAAAAGAATTGCGATCAATAAAATGCTTCTAAAATCAAGTGTAAGAATCTCGCCAAGAAAAAAGGCAAACATAAAGCTTAGCAATATTTTTATACCTTGCGCCAATAAAGGTTTAATAATTAAAGTTTTTTTGTTGGGAATATTGATTTCCATTCCGATAAAAAACATCAGCAATAGTATTCCTATTTCTCCTATTACCTCTATTTCTTCCGGCTTGTTAAAAATCTTTAGGGCATAAGGTCCTAATAATACACCTGCTATAATATATGCAATAAGATAAGGCTGATTAAGCTTTTTCAATAAAAACATCAGTCCTAAAATTGTCATACACAAAACACATATTGTCCAAAGCATATCTCTGAAAATATTAAATTTACGTATTACAAATCTTAAAAATTCAAACTAGTATATCGTTTTATACATGGAAGTTACAAGGCAGCTGGCCAGCTTTGAAAAAATGCCAACAAAAAAAATACCAGCTAAAATATCGTGAACGTTTTTCAGTATTACTGTCAAAATATCCGGTTTTATTATTTCCTAGGTCAATTATGATCCGGATCATAATTCTTAATTCTAACCATAATTTAAATTTGGCAAAACAATCCATTTATTTTCTCATTAATACCCATAATAAAGCCTTCCAGCAGGAAGGCTTGTTTTATTCTTTTTCATAAGATTTGCTTAATATATGATCTGTCTTCCCTCAAGTTTGAGGATATCCTCCTGCTCCATCTTTTTAATAGTACGAATAACAGTTTCCACCCGAAGACCTGTTAAGTTTGCAATCTGCTGTCTTGTTAAAGGGACTTCATAAGTATAACGATCCTGCTCGTGTGCACATTCCTTAAAATAATCTATTAAGGACCTGATTTTTGTGCTTGGTTCAGATGCTGAATTGTTGAAAAGCATCACATATTTATAGAACAACCTGTCTGAAAGATTTTTGAGTATCCCCAACATTACATCATGGTTTTCACAGACCAATCTAAGGAAATTAGATTTTGATAATTTCAGTACTTTACAATCTGTTTTAGCCAAGGCATTCATTGGATATTTCTTGTCACTGAATAACAATGATTCTCCAATGCTCTGCCCATCCCTGAGTATGTTGAAGGTAAATTCCTTTCCATCCTCATGGTAATTGTTCAATTCAACTGTACCTTTCGCAATCTGGAAATAAAAATGAGGAGTATCACCTGTTTGAAAGATAATCTCTTTTGCCGGATAATCTTCATAAACAGCTCCATTTTCGAGTAAAAGATTCTCATCGATGATCATACTTTTATTTTTTTGATATGGTTGTACAATGGAAACTCTTAGTAAAAAACTGGTCATTTTCGAATACAAAATTCAGACCAATGAATTATGTAAGCTTAATGAGAGATAAGCTATTACAGATAAAAAAAATGGCCGCAATAGCCATTTTTATTCTACCCTATAAAAGAACGTTTGTATATCATGAAGCAAGGTTTGAACTTTATATCAACCCACTTCTTTCAACCAACGGGTTTAATCACTTAAATTTTTAAATGAATACTCATCATATACTGTGTTAATAAGCTGCTCAGAGGTAATGTTTCGTGAAAAAATAGGATAATGAAAACGGTCCAGTTTATTTAAAATACGGATAAGTTCCATCTTTTCTCTGTGGTTAAGATTTCCTGCCACGATATTGGTAGCCTGACGGATCTTTTCCATTTGGTTTTCCAAGATTTGCAGCCCTCTTTCAGTGATACGGATCAATTTACTTCGTTTATCCAGATCAGAATCTGTCTGTTCAATAAGTCCTTGACGTAAAAGTCTGGCAATAATAAGCATACCTACAGGTTTATCATGAATATTTTTTTTGATAAGAGCCATTTTGGTCATCTCACCAAAAGCTTTCAGATTAATGAGATAAATAAAGTCTTCCTGAGTAGAAAATTCAGAATCTGAAATTGCCGACTTTGAATAGGTTTTTGCATATCTGTTCAAATGAACAAGCAATGTACTTATGGCACTTTCTGGTGTTCTCCCATTCTCTTTGCCTTCCCAGTACGGTTCTTCGAGATGAACCATCTGATGTTCCGTATTTTCTTTATCAGAAATCCATGCTTTAAAGCCCTGAATAGTTCCCGGATACAAGTCAGGACAAGCCTGGACTTCGGTTTCAAACTCCTGTAATAGATCTATAAAATCTTTAATAAGTGTATAATTCATATCCGTTAAATAGTTTACAAAAATACCTAATTCCTTAAAGAATTACGCAATAATATAATCAAAACTATAGTAAATAGAATTGATTGAGCTGCTCTTCACATAGCGTCCTGATAACATCAATCCAACGATCTTCATCGTTCAGGCAAGGTATATAGGTGAAATTTTCACCACCAGCTTCCAGAAACTGTTCTTTTCCTTCAACAGAAATTTCCTCCAGGGTTTCAAGACAATCGGAAACAAATGCAGGGCAAACAATTGCAAGATTTTTAATTCCTTTACCTGGAATAGTCTCCAGCTTATGATCTGTATAAGGTTCTATCCATTTGTCTTTTCCTAATCTGGACTGAAAAGAAACAATGACTTTATCTTTAGGCAATCCAAGTTTTCTGATAACAAGATCCGTGGTTTTGAAACACTGATGGCGATAACAAAACGAATGGCTGGGATGGGCATCCTTATAACAGCAATCATTCATATTACAGGTCTTTGTAGGATCTGTTTTATAGATATGCCGTTCGGGAACACCATGATAAGAAAATAATAAGGCATCAAAATTTTCAGGAAGCTTCTCTCTGATACTTTCTGCCAGACAATCGGTATACAGGTCCCGGTTATAAAAAGGCTGCACGTAATTGATCCTTACCTCTGGAAATTTTTTCTTTCTTATCTCCTCTGCTTTTTCAATAACAGTTTCAGTGGTGCTCATCGCGTATTGTGGATAAAGCGGAAACAGTATAATTTCTGTGATTCCTTTTTTAACAAGATTCCTTATACCAGTCTCAATGCTTGGTTCGGCATATCTCATACCGATCTCCACAGGCACATCTACTCTTTTCTGAAGCTTTTGCTGTATTTTTTTTGTTATTACAATAAGTGGAGACCCTTCGTCTGTCCATACCGTTTTATAAGCCTGGGCAGATTTTGCAGGTCTTGTTTTAAGGATAATTCCCTGAACAAGAAGTGCCCGAAAGATCCATCGATAATCAATTACTTTTTCATCCATCAGGAATTCATCCAGATATTCCTTTACATCTTCTACTGCAGTTGATCTGGGAGAGCCAAGATTGATTAATAAAATTCCTTTTTTAGCCAATGTTATTTATTTTATTAGTGAATAGTGTACGATCTGTTATTCTGCCAGGGCTTCTTTGTAAGCTTTCAATGCTCTTTCTCTGGCTTTTGTGTGTTCTACAACAGGTTCTTCTGAATGGTCTTCAGGAAGCCATTTTCTGATATACTGACAATCTTTATCAAATTTTTTTGCCTGTTCATAGGGATTGAAAATTCTGAAATATGGTGCGGCATCACAACCACAGCCTGCTGCCCACTGCCAGTTCCCGTTGTTAGCGGCCAGATCATAGTCTAACAATTTTTCAGCAAAATAGGCTTCTCCCCACCGCCAATCAATAAGCAAATGTTTGGTAAGAAAGCTTGCTGTGATCATTCTTATCCTGTTATGCATAAATCCGGTTTCGTTTAGCTGCCTCATTCCTGCATCCACAATGGGATATCCTGTTCTTCCCTCACACCATGCCTTAAATTCTTTTTCGTTGTTTCTCCAGGCAATATTCTCATACTTCTTTTTAAAGCAATG
The DNA here is from genome assembly GCF_001684955.1 of Chryseobacterium contaminans. Classification (GTDB taxonomy): domain Bacteria; phylum Bacteroidota; class Bacteroidia; order Flavobacteriales; family Weeksellaceae; genus Chryseobacterium; species Chryseobacterium contaminans. Next base: position 6,430 of record NZ_MAYF01000087.1, read on the forward strand.
ATGAACAACACTTGGAAAATGATACAGGATCTGCATGAAAAATTCTCTCCAGATCAGTTCATTAAGCCATACTTCACTATGTTTAACAGCATACTGTACACATTCACGGATCGAAATGGTTCCGAAACGAAGGGCAATCCCAAGGTGTGTAGTATGATCCATTGCAGGGAAATCCCGGTACTTTCCGTAAGAATCTATTATTTTTTTGTCAAGCTTGGGTTCGGTGAACTTGAAATCTGTTTTTTCAAATCCGATTTCCTTTAGCGAAATGATCTCCGAAGAACCTTTGTAATGTCCAAAACTATCCCAATTTGTATCGACAGTTTCTATATCTTTCAGATTTTCTTTCCATTTTTTTGAATACGGGGTAAAAACAGTGTATGGAGTCAGGTCATTTTTCAGAATATTATTTTTTTCAAATATGACCTGATCCTTAAAACCTTTCATCTGAATATGGTGCTCCAACAGTAGATCAGCTACCTGCCGGTCCCGTTGTATGGCCTGCGGTTCATAATCCCTGTTGCAGAAGACTCTATCAACATTAAAATCCTGAATTATTTTTTTAAAAACTTCCGTTACGGTACCATAATAAACATAAAGTCCGCTGTTATGTTCTTTCAAATCATGATGAATCTGTTGTAAAGCACGATGGATATAGTCTACTCTTCTGTCTTTTTTATTCTGAAGCCGGTCCAGTATTTCAGTATCAAAAATAAAAACCGGGATCACCTTTAATCCTGAATGAAGTGCATGATGAAGTGCTGTATTATCTTCCAGCCTGAGATCTCTTCTGAACCAAAAAATGTTCACTTTATCCATGATCTGTATTTTTAAATGTAAGTCTTGTTTTTTAATAAAT
>NZ_MAYF01000088.1 GCF_001684955.1 Chryseobacterium contaminans
ATTCTTTTTACCATTTTGATCTTTATTCATAAAAAAGCCCTGTGAAAATACTTAAAATTTTCCAGAGCCTTGTGAATCTTTATGATTAATTTATATTTTAAAGAGAAGATGCTGCCTCTAAAATAAGTTGAGTAACTTCTTCAGGATGTGAAGCTAACGAAGCATGACCGGCTTCCAGTGTAATTATTTTTTTAGGCTGCATACGTTCTGCCATTTCTTTTTCGGTTTCTGCCGGAATCATACGGTCGTTGGATGAAATCTGGTACCAGCTTGGTTTTGTTTTCCATGCCGGCTCTCCTGCAGCATCTCCAAAACACTGCCCGTGGATAGGTTTTTGTGACAGTGCCATTACCAACGCTTTTTCATCATCCAGGTCCTGACAGAATGCAGATTTAAACTCATCGTATTTGATCCATAAGAATCCTTTATTATCAGGATAAATACTTGCCCCGCCCGGAGATTCTCTTCTTCCTAACAGAGAGCCTAAACTATCTCCCGCATCAGGAGCGAAGGCAGCAATGTAAACTAACCCGACTACTTTATCATGATTTCCGGCTCCTGAAATTACAGCACCACCATAAGAATGTCCTACTAAAAGCACTTTTCCTTCCTGGGCATCAATAAGATCTTTTGTTTTATCAATATCATTTTGTAAGGAAGTAAGAGGATTCTGAACGCTTCTTACTTTATACCCTTCTTTTACCAGAGAAGGAATAATGTATTGCCAGTGAGATCCGTCTCCCCAGGCTCCGTGTACCAAAATAATGGTTAAATCTTTTTGTTCCATGATGTTAAGTATTAAATTTTAATATGGTAAAGCTACAACCTAAAAACACCTTTGGACGTTAACTTAAGTTAATTTACAATCCTGCTCCGGATTCTGCTCAAAGATTGTTCGGTAACTCCCAGATAGCTGGCAATATGTTTCTGTGCTATTTTCTGGAAAAGGAGAGGTTGTTGTTTCAGAAGGTTCAGGTATCTGTTTTCCGGGGAAAGGCATATCAGATCATCAATTCTTTTTTTGGCATCCAGATAAATTTTCTCACTCATCACCCGTCCGAATTTCTGCCAATAGGCTTCTTTCTGATATAATGCCTGTAAATGCTCTTTGCTTAATAATAAGATTTCACAATTTTCCAGCGCCTGAATATTCATATTGGATACGGTATCACAGAGTATGCTTTCATAATCGGTAAAAAATTCATTTTCAAAATAGAATCCAAAGTTGATTTCCCTACCCTGGTCATTGACATAAAAGCATCTTATGGTTCCTTTTTTGATAAAGCCCAAATAACGGCACTTTTCACCCTGTTTCAGAAAGAAGTCTGATTTTACAAGCTGTGTATCTTTAAGAAGAGCATAAAACTCATCAAAGTGTTCCTGATCTACCTGGAAAAGCTCTCCGTATCTGGTGTAATGGTCTGATATCATATTGTGTATTCCGGATTAAAAAAAGCCTTGTAAAATCAAATTCACAAGGCTTTTTACAAAAATTATTTCTACTATTGGTTCAATGCTGCCAAGGCTGCATCGTAGTTAGGTTCGTTAGCAATTTCTGAAACCTGTTCAGTATAAACCACTTTATTGTTTTCGTCTGTAACAATTACCGCACGGCTTAACAGGCCTTTCAATGGAGAATCTGTAATGGTTACCTCATAATCATCACCAAAGCTGCTTCTGAAGTCTGAAAGAGTTTCCACTTTATCTAATCCTTCTGCTGCACAGAATCTTCCTAATGCAAATGGAAGGTCTTTAGAAACGTTGATGACAACAGTGTTATCAAGTTTTGAAGCTTCTTCATTGAATTTTCTGCTTGACGCAGCACAAGTAGGAGTATCAATGCTTGGGAAGATATTGAATACTTTCTTTTTTCCTTCAAAAGTTTCAAGAGTCTTCACATTTAATCCTGAATCAACCAGTGCAAAATCTTTAACAGTGCTTCCTACAGCTGGTAATGTTCCTATGGTGTGTACTTCGTTTCCTTTTAAAGTGATTGTCGTTGACATAATATTTATTTTTTTAGTTTTTCAAATTTAGTCAAAAAAGAATTTTTCTTTGTGAAATATAAGGTTAAATTAATCTTAAAGTGAAAATATAAAATACTTTAATCTGGGGATCAGTTTTTTAAACAATTTCCAGCTTCAAAAACTTTAAAATGGAATTTAATATCAATTTTTAACAGTATGGCAGAATATACCATTATACATCTATAAAAATTAAAAGACGCTCTCACCTCTTTTTTTATTTAAAAATTCCCCGAAAAAACAATCATATTTAGTAAATTTGTGGGACTTTAATTTCAAATAACAAATAACAGTATAATGTCAGAAAAATCAAAAATTTACTACACATTAACGGATGAAGCACCAATGCTGGCTACTCACTCGTTTTTACCTATTGTAAAAGCTTTTACTAAATCAGCAGACATCGAGATTGCTGTTCCGGATATTTCCCTGGCAGGCAGAATCTTAGCGAACTTCCCTGAATTTTTAAAGGATGACCAGAAGATTGGTGATGCTTTGGCAGAATTAGGAGAATTAGCTACTCAACCGGATGCTAATATCATCAAATTACCTAATATTTCTGCTTCTGTTCCTCAATTGGACGCAGCTATTGCTGAATTACAAGGAAAGGGTTTCGCAGTTCCAAATTACCCTGCAGAGCCTAAGAATGATGAGGAAAAAGCAATCAAAGCTAAATATGCAAAGGTTTTAGGAAGTGCTGTAAACCCTGTATTAAGAGAAGGAAACTCTGACAGACGTGCTCCAAAGGCTGTTAAAAACTATGCAAAAGCTAATCCTCACAGAATGGGTGATTGGGCTTCTGACAGCAAAACTGACGTAGCACACATGAACAATGGTGATTTCTACGGAACAGAAACTTCTACAACGTTAGAAAACGCTACACAATACAGAATCGTATTCAAAGGAAATGAAGGGGAAACCGTATTGAAAGACTTCGCAGGTCTTCAGGCTGGTGAAGTGATCGATTCTTCTGTAATGAACCTTAATGCTTTGAAAGTATTCGTTCAGGAGGCTATTGAGGAGGCTAAGAAAAGAAATGTACTTCTTTCTGCCCACCTTAAGGCTACAATGATGAAAATCTCTGACCCAATTATCTTCGGGGCTATCGTAGAAACTTTCTTCAAAGAGGTATTCACTAAATATGCTGAGACGTTCAAGTCTTTAGATATTAATCCAAATAACGGTCTTGCTGATCTTTTCGAAAAAATCAAAGGAAATGCTCAGGAAGCTGACATTAAAGCTGATATTGAAAAAGCATTGGCTGAAGGGCCAAGAGTGGCCATGGTAAATTCTGACAAAGGAATTACTAATTTCCACGTTCCTTCTGACATTATTGTAGACGCATCTATGGCTGCTCTTGTAAGAGGTGGAGGTAAAATGTGGAACAAAGACGGAAACGAAGAGGATACGGTTTGTATCATCCCTGACCGTTCTTATGCTGGTTTCTATCAGTCTGTCATTGATGATATGAAAGCACACGGAAAATTAGACCCTACTACAATGGGATCTGTTCCAAACGTTGGGTTGATGGCTCAAAAAGCTGAAGAATATGGTTCTCATGATAAAACTTTCCAATTATCTGCTGACGGAACTGTAGAAGTTCAGGATGAGGCAGGAAACGTTCTTCTTTCTCAGAAAGTAGAAAAAGGGGATATCTTCAGAATGTGTCAGACTAAAGATGCTCCTATCCAGGACTGGGTAAAATTAGCAGTAAACAGAGCAAGACTTTCTGATACTCCTGCTATTTTCTGGCTAGATAAAGGAAGAGCTCACGACAGAGAGATCATCAAAAAAGTAGAAAAATATCTTGCAGATCATGATACAACAGGTCTTGACATCAGAATTCTTGATGTAAAAGATGCAATGACTGAAACGCTTAAGAGAGCAAGAGAAGGTAAGGATACGATTTCTGTTTCAGGAAACGTATTGAGAGATTACTTAACTGACCTTTTCCCAATCCTTGAGCTGGGTACTTCTGCTAAAATGCTTTCTATTGTTCCATTGATGAACGGTGGTGGTTTATTTGAAACAGGTGCCGGAGGTTCTGCTCCAAAACACATCGAGCAGTTCTTGGAAGAAGGATACTTAAGATGGGATTCTCTTGGTGAATTCTTAGCATTACAGGCTTCTTTAGAACATTTAGCACAAACTCAAGGAAATACAAAATCTCAGGTTTTAGCAGATGCATTAGATGAAGCTAACGCTAAATTCTTAGCTACCGACAAATCTCCTGCAAGAAAAGTAGGTCAGATTGACAACAGAGGTTCTCACTTCTATTTAGCAATGTATTGGGCTGAAGCTTTGGCTAACCAAACTGCTGATGCAGAATTAGCGGCTCAGTTTGCTCCGGTTGCTGCTGCCATGAAAGAAAATGAAGAAGTAATTAATGCAGAATTAATCGGTGCTCAAGGTAAGCCTCAGAATATTGACGGTTATTACAAAACGGATACGTATAAAACATATGCTGCCATGAGACCAAGCACTGTTTTAAATGAAATTATTGACGGAATCTAAGAATATGTATATCAAAAAAATAGGATTTTTATCTTTCTTATTCACTTTATTTATTTCATGTTCAAGCGATTCTGATGAGGTCATCATTGTACCACAGCCAGTTACACCGGAGGAAAAAATTATTCTGAAGGAAGTAGTAGTGGTTGATGAAAATACATTAAAACTGGAATGGACTACCACTGGTAAAAATACATACCAAAGTTTTCAATTTTCAAGAAAAACTTCTGAAAATGGAACCGAAGGATCATTAAACCAGGAAACAGGAAATACATTTGTAAAAATTGATAACAATATTCCATATACTCCTTATCTGGATTATCAAATAACCGGATATACCACTAATGGGCAAAGTGTAAAGAGTAATATTGTCACCTATAAAAGGCCAGGTATTAAATTACTTAATATCCGGCCTACAGATGCCTTGTTTGATTCAGACAATGGAAATATGTTTATATTTGGAGACAATGGAAACATCATGAAGTATGATGTAACCTCAGGTTCTGTTGTAAAGGAAATTTCTACCGGAGCTACACTAGGTTATTCTTTCCTTGGTACTTTTGGAGGACAAAAGGAACTATATGTACCAAGAAATGACGGATGGGTATATATCTACAATACAAGTGATTTATCATTGAAAGACCAGATTAATTTTGGAAGCAGTGTTACAAGCGTTGTATTAGCTAATGACAAGCTGTATGGAACAACAGGAGATATTTCCAATGTATCCTTAAAATGTTTCGACAGGGCAACCAAACAATTAGTATCAACAAATGGAAACTATCAATATGGAAGAATAAAAAAAGTGGCCAACACTAATTCAAGCTTCTTTTATATTACAACAAATGTAGGTCCACCCAATCTAATTCGCTTTAACTATAATGCAGATGGAACATTTGTAAATAGATTTGAAGATAAATACCATGGTGACCACCCTTTAAATGATAAAATATTTGAAGCTTTACCAGGAGGAAATGGATTCTTAACAGCTATAGAAGGTGCTATATATGATAGTAATTTAGTTTTTACAGGAAATCTTCCTAGAGGTAATTCAGGATTAACAAGCTTTGATTTTGACACCAGCAATATCATTGCTGGAACTGATAAAAAAAGTATTGAACTTTATAACCTAAACAGTTATGCAAAAGTCAATTCAATCAATACCGAAAGATATCCTTTTAAAGTATTTAGCTATGGAAATAAGATTGTTTCCTTAAGTTCAACAAATGCTTTTGCTATCAACAATTATTATTTAGATCCACCTGTGAATGTAATAGTGGAAATATTAAATAAATAAGTAAAAATCTCTCACCGTGTGAGAGATTTTTTATTTGAAATATACTATACTCAATACAACGACTTAAAAATAGTACAAATTTTAAATATAGTGTCACAAAACCTCGCAAATTGCGAGGTTTTGTGATTTTGATAATATACCCCATCTTTTTTGTGACCTTTTCAAAACCCCAAAAGAGATCAAAGTAGAACGGCAAGCTCCTTTCCAGGAGCTTTTGTTGAACAAGCCCAATCTTTTAAACAAGCTAATCAAGGATTAATAATATCCTATTTAAATATCAAAAATAACAGTTGATCCATTTCAGCTTTCCTATTTTTTCAATATGTTTGTAAAAAACAGACCGTCTTAATGAAAAAAATCTACATTCTTGCTCTTTCTCTATCAACAATAGTATTTGCTCATGCTCAGGAAAATGAAAATCATATTGATGAAGTAGCCATCCATGCAAGATCAAAAGTTATCAAAGAAAGGGAAGAATTTAAAAAACATGCACAATCCACGGAAATCATCTCTGAATATGAAATCAACCGAAATAATCCTGCCTTCATAGAACAAAGCCTTAATACGATGGCCGGAGTTCAGGTAGAAAAGAGAACGCAACTGGGCGGGCAGCGAATTGTTATACGAGGATATGGAAACGATCAGAAATTCAATAACTGGGGGATCAAAATGTACCTCAACAATATTCCGCTTACCGGAGCTGATGGGGTTACCGTTCTTGATGATGTTAATTTCGGGTTGGTGAACCGTATAGAAGTTATAAAAGGTCCTGCAGCCACATTATATGGCGGCGGTTCCGGTGGCGCAGTACGATTGTATATGCAACCGGAAAGTAAAAAAGGAAATTCTGTTTCTGAGCAGTTTATGACCGGCTCTTTCGGATTATTTCAAAGTTCTACATCTGCAACAAGTGTGGGAGATCATCATTCCATTACTGCCAACTATGGACATATTGGAAGTGACGGATACCGTCCTCATGGTAAAAGCATTAAAAACTTCTATAATATCAATGGCGAGTTTAAGCTTAATGCCAATCAGAAAATAACGTTATTAGCCACTCATGGTAATTCTCTGGAACAGGTTTCCGGCCAGATTTCATATGACGATTATTATAATGGAATTGATAACGGAAACTTTGCTTACATCAGGCGTGGAGCGAAAACAAAATTTGTTACTTCAAGAGTAGGAATCGGGCATATCTGGAAAATTGCTCCTAATTTCAAGAACAATACCACCGTTTTCTACACGGGTACAACAGGTGAAAGAATTGCGGCAGGAGCTAATGAAACGTCTTCTTTTTCCAATTATGGACTCAGGTCCGTTTTTGAATTGA
>NZ_MAYF01000089.1 GCF_001684955.1 Chryseobacterium contaminans
TGCATCAAAAATCGCTTGATTTTTAACGAATTTTAAGTAATTATTTGCAATTTTGTTTCATCAATCTATTAAATTTCAGAAAAAATGAATGAACTGGATGACTTTGATATTTCAATTCTCAAAATATTACAGAAAAATAACCTTATTCCTCAACGTGATATTGGAGATTCTATAGGCTTATCGGCAGCGGCTGTTCAAAGACGCATCAAAAGAATGCGTGAAACAGAAGTAATTAAAGCAGATGTATCTGTAATTGATACAGAAAAGTTCAGGCATTCCGTAACCCTTATTGTAGAAGTCTTTCTGGAAAGGGATAAAATCCATCTGATTGATGAAGCACAGGCATTATTCTCTTCTGCACCAGAAGTACAGCAATGTTATTATGTAACAGGAGAATCAGATTTTGTCCTGATTATTGTAGTTCCCTCTATGAAAGAATATGAAACTCTTACCCGCAGAATATTTTACAGCAATGAAAACATTAAACATTTCAGAACCTTAGTAACAATGAATACTGTAAAGTCCGGGCTTGATGTTCCGTTGGATCTGCTATTATAAGGTTTATGTTTCAATAGGCTAAAACCGTTAAAAAACGGTTAAATTCTTTTTTTTAAAATTTTTGAAACTTTAAATTTACTAGGTTTGTAAAATATACCGTTGAGATTCAATCTTCTCACAAGTACCAAAACTTTAATTATACCTTTAAAATTATGAAAAAAAGCATACCGTTTTTTATTGTTTCAATGTTGTTGAGCCCTTTTGCAGGTGCACAGGTAAAAGATTTTGTCATTGAACCGCCTATTAAAAACAATTTACATATTTATAAAACTTTTGGAGTATTTGGAGGAAAAGAATATTCTGCCAATTCAGTATATCTTGTTACCAAAAAAGGGGTTGTTTTATTTGATGTTCCATGGGAAAAAGTACAATACCAAAGCCTGATGGATACTATTAAAAAACGTCATAACTTACCTGTTATTGCTGTATTTGCTACACACTCCCATGATGACCGTGCAGGAGATCTGAGCTTTTTCAATAATAAAGGGATTAAAACATATGCTACCACTAAAACCAATGAGTTTTTGAAAAAAGATGGAAAAGCCACTTCTACTGAAATTATCAAAACCGGAAAACCTTACCGTATTGGCGGAGAAGAATTTACCGTTGATTTTCTTGGCGAAGGACATACGGCTGATAATGTAGTGGTATGGTTTCCTAAATACAATGTTTTGGATGGCGGATGCCTTGTAAAAAGTAATTCAGCTACTGATTTAGGATATATTAAAGAGGCTAACGTAGAGCAATGGCCTAAAACGATGAATAAATTAAAAGCCAAATATTCTAAAGCAACATTAATTATTCCCGGACATGATGAATGGAAAGGCGGCGGGCATGTTGAACACACGCTAGAGCTTCTAAACAAAAAATAAATCTGATTTTTCGTAATCAATAAAAAATCCCGGATGAACAGTCATCCGGGATTTGTATTTTATAATGGATTGAGTTAATCCAGTACACTCCAACCTCTCTTCGGATTGGTATTGGTAGTAACTTCCTGTTCATTAACAATGATGTTTTCTTTTCTCTGACCGATATAATCAAGTTCACTCAGTTTAGAGAAAATAGTTTCTAAACTTCTCAGCATCTGTTGGATGTACAATAAAGGCTCACCACAATTATGGTGGTCATAATTGGTTTCCGCTACAATAGATAGCTGGTTGAGTAAAGTATGCGGGGCAATTTCACTCCACTCTAAACTATAATTCAGCATTTCTTCCAATTCTGCAGGAACCAGAAGCTGAGTTGCATTGTATAAATGAAGGGCCAATCTTGCAAAAGATTCAATTAAAAATACCGGTGGCTGGAAAGGGGTAATATTTCTGAATTGGAAATACATATCTCCAAAAGTAGTCACCATTGTGTTACAAACGAACTTCACATTTTGGGCCAGAGCCGTATTCTGGTTCTTGTGAGATGCCTTTTGGATAATCTTAAAAGCATATTGCTGAAGATTTCCAATAGATTTTGCAAAGCTGCTGTAGTAATCCACCAAAGCCGGATGACTCTGAACCGATGTACAAGGCGGAATAAAATTAGAATCTACCTGTGCAATGTTTGCCTTTAAGTCTACCTTACCAATAATCAGGTAGTTTCCTCCTGAATAGCTGCTGTTCAAAGATGTTACAGGAAGCAGTTCAATATGGTGATTCGGCTGCGCGTTCGGATGGCGTGGCGGAATTTCTTCCGGATCAATATCGCCAAAAGGAACTTTATCGAACGGATTTACAGAGATCAGAATATAATATTCACCATCGGCCTGCTCTTCACTCATTGATTTAGCCAATGATTTTACACTGATTCTTCTGTCGGTTAATTCAATACGGTAACCTGCCATGGTAACAGCGCTGCATCTTTTGATAACAAGCTGTACATCATTGGTAGCAGTATTGTGAACATCAAAAATAGTACGGTCTGTATATTCTGTAGAAATAGGCAAAAGCCCATAATTATATGTGGTAATCCCAAGTGAATTGGAATCTCTGATGGTATCAATTAAGAAATTATCCTGATCATTAAGGTGTCTTTGGGAAACCTTCATCCCATCCACCCAGTTGATTGCAAAATGTCTAATAGGCTGTATCATGTTTAATACTTTTTAATTTTTTGTGTTTATGATTTTCTTGCGACTCCCTCCTCTTCATGCTGAATGACTCTCTTACAAATCACCACTTCATTTTCGGAAATGTTATTTGCAGTGATGTCCTGGTCGAAATCTATATATTTTCTAAAACTGAAAAACGATTTTTTAGTATAAAAGATCCAATAATAAGGTTCTCTTACTTCATCGGAAAGATGGATGATAGATCCCGGATTTTTGTGGTTATAATCGTCTACCACTCTATAAAACCAGTCTCCGAAAGTGATTCCGGTTGGAAGTGTTTTAGCTTTGATTCTGAAACGGTTTGAATCTTCAAGATTTTTACTTAATTCAACATTCAGAACCATCAGACGGTCAAAATCTGCCCCTTCAAAATCCGGTAGCTTTTGCTCAGGAGAGTATCTCCATGTTTTATAAATATCAAAAGGAATACTGATAAACTGAATATAGCAATAATAAAATACCATAGGAACTACAAAGATCAGCATACTTGTAGCTGCCATCGCAGCATATCCTGTATCTCTACTCATCCAGTTGAATAACAGGGTAAACAAATATCCACCCAATGCAATACACGTCAATGAAAGTATAGATTCAAATAAAATACTCATTGCCAGAGAATCAATATGCTTTTTGAAATATTTGTGTAATAGGTTAACATGAATAATTCCAAAAATAAGGTAAATAATTTGTGCAATAAGATACCAATATGGATTAAAAAGATTTCCTGCAAATCCAAAAAAGCCTGGAAGGGCAAGACATAAGCTGCACAGAAGAACGTATACAATAATTACTTTAATTTTGATCGCAGGTTTGTTCCTCCTGATTATCCCCAGGATAAACATCATAATGATAGCGATTAAAGGCATTAAAATATACCTTAAAAAAATACCTTTTACTGAAGAAATTTCCATTTGTTTCTTTTCGAATTTATACTTTGTTGGTAGTTGTAAATATAATAAAATAATTTAGAGGAATGTAGAGTATCCAAGGCGGCTGGCATTTCTTTCATCATCCTCAAGACTGAAGGAGTATTCCAGCTTTTCTGTAACAAAATTCTCTTCTATATCTACTGTAACAGGAAGAAAATAGTCATACAGGGTTTGAAGAACTTTTCTGAACGGGTTTCCCGGGATATATTTTTTCATTTCCTCATAAGGAATCGGGCCAATGTTCACTACCCAATTTCGTTGTCCATCCATATGTCTTCCGCTAGGAATATACGTTACTCCCAACCTAGAATTCCCCAACAGCATTGAATCGTCATTTTTTTCTATTTCATCAATTACATTGGGAGAAAAAGTCACTTTAACCGGAACTTGAAGAAACGCAGTCATACACCTTTCAAACCATCTTTTATCCCCACGGATCTGGTGAAAAAAAGGAAGAATATGCATAAATATATAGGCATTCTGTCTATCCAGCATATCAATAAGCGGCCAAAGTTCACTTACTGTTTCCAGTAATGAATCTGTATTGCTTGTAATATCAAATTCAGATTCTTTAAGAAGCGCACTGATCTCTGTGAAGAACACTTCCAGCTCAAAAGGACGGAAAAACTTCCGGGCATCTTCTTCTACTCTTTTCTGCTTTCTGATCTCTCGTACAACCGTATCCACATTTTTTCTGGAAGCCCCCAGAGAAGGCGGATGAAACAACCCTTCAGGAAGATAGTCATAAATTCCTTCCCTATAACTTTCTATCGTGAATACTTCTTCATCAAAACCCAGATAACTGCTCGAAATGCTTTTAATGTCCTTAAGATAAGCACGGTCATTCACCCCGACTCTCTCAATAAATATATTGCTTACCGCCCGGTGATATTTTAAAAGATTAACAGCCACAGCCTCAGCTTTAAAGTCTGTCTGCAGCTTATTATAGTTCATATCTACTATATTATTCTCATGCATAGTGTTTCCTGTGATTATGACTTGTAAAGATAATATATCTCATAAGTTTGAAAAAATATTTTGACAATAATTTTATTTTAAAAATACTAATTTATTGACATTAAAAGGAATAATTTTCAGTAAATTCCGTAAAAATACGGTAATAAGCAAATTTGTTCAAGGTTTACAGTTCAAATTTATTCGTTCATTATCAATGAATTAGCATTTTTAGACTAAAGTTTGATGTTTGAACTTATAAACCTGTACCTTATTATTCATTACTTAAATATCCGGATAACATCACATCCAAACAAAAAATCATCCGCAAACCTAGTATAAATCCCTATTTCATTGAGATTAAATTTTATTAACATCATCCTTTATAATAAATCAGGGATTATGCATGATCATTCGGAAAGGGACCGTATCTTTGCAAACTGAAAATTGTTATTTAAAATGAAAAGTATTTATTCTAAAATTCTGATTTTAGCATTCATTTCCTCTTCACTTTATTCTTATGCGTGGGGATTAACGGGGCACAGAGTAATTGCAGATATTGCAGAAAATCACCTTTCCAGAAAGGCTAGAAGAGAAATAAAAAAAATAATGGGTAAGGAACGTCTTGCGTATTGGGCGAACTGGCCAGACTTTATCAAATCTGATACTACTGGGGTCTGGAAACAGGCTTCATCATGGCACTATGTAAACATTGATCCGCAAACTGATTTCAATGCCTTTGACCAAAACTTAAAAATGCAGGCAGGGCCAAGCCTTTACACTCAGGTTAACACCCTATCCAGCCAGATTAAAGATGAGAAGACTTCAGCAAAAGACAGAAAAATCGCTTTAATTTTCCTTATTCATATTATGGGGGATCTTGCACAGCCGTTGCATGTGGGAAGAGCAAGTGATTTGGGCGGAAATAAAATCAACGTTACCTATTTCGGGGATAAAACGAATTTACACTCTGTTTGGGACGGAAAATTAGTAGACTCTCAAAAATACAGCTACACAGAGTATTCTAAACTTTTGGATATTAAATCTAAGGAAGAAGTTGAACAAATTCAATCGGGAACATTGGAAGACTGGTTGTATGATTCTCATAAAATCGCCAACAAGATCTATGCACAGACTCCTGATGGATCAAACTTATCTTACGATTATCAGTACAAATTTAATGATACTCTTGAAAGACAGTTATTATATGGCGGATTAAGATTAGCTAAAGTTTTGAATGAGCTATTCTAGTTGAAATAAAATTCTTACAGATATGGATAAAACGGAACCCAGGTTCCGTTTTTTTTATTTAAAGTTTAAGGTTCATGGTTTAAAGAGCATGTCTTTTATTGTATCTCAGAAAATATTTAATAAAAAAATAAAACTGGTGTAACCTTTTTATGTTTCCATACGTATATTATATAGTAACTCTTTTTTGAGGAAAAAATAAATGAGACAATTAAAAATCACTAAGCAGGTTACCAACAGGGAAACTGCTTCATTAGACAAGTATTTGCAGGAAATTGGTAAAGTGGAACTGATTACTGCGGACGAGGAAGTAGAATTGGCACAAAGAATACGTGCTGGCGATAGAGCCGCATTGGAGAAATTAATTAAAGCCAACCTTCGTTTCGTAGTTTCTGTATCTAAGCAATACCAAAACCAAGGTCTTTCCTTACCCGATTTGATTAATGAAGGTAACTTAGGATTAATGAAGGCGGCAAAAAGGTACGATGAAACTAGAGGTTTCAAATTTATCTCTTATGCAGTATGGTGGATCCGTCAATCAATTTTACAGGCGTTGGCTGAACAATCAAGAATTGTAAGACTTCCGTTGAACAAAATTGGTTCCATCAATAAAATTAATAAAGCATACGCTCACCTTGAACAGGAAAATGAAAGACCACCTTCTCCGGAAGAATTGGCTGAAGTTCTTGACATGAGTGAGGAAGATATCAAAGAATCTATGAAAAACTCCGGTAGACACTTGTCTATGGACGCACCTTTAGTTGAAGGTGAAGATTCTAATCTTTATGATGTATTACGTTCAGGAGAATCTCCAAGTCCTGATAAAGATTTGATGCTTGAATCTCTTCAGATTGAAATTGAAAGAGCATTGAACACTTTAACTCCAAGAGAAGCTGACTTGGTAAGATTGTATTTTGGACTGAACGGAAAGCACCCAATGACTTTAGAGGAAATTGGTGAGACTTTCGATCTTACAAGAGAGAGAGTTCGTCAGATCAAAGAAAAAGCAATTAAGAGACTAAAACACAATACCAGAAGTAAGATCCTTAAATCTTATTTAGGTAAATAATTTTAGCGCAAACAATTTTATAGGCGGAGTCTGTTTTCAGGCTCCGTTTTTTTTATTTTTACAGGTATAAATATTAATATATTGCTTTGGCCCGGAGCTTTTGTTCTACTTTTAATTTTAATTAATCTTATTGTATATTTTTATTATAAAAATCAGCAAAATACTTTCTTTAATTACATCAAGAACAGAGATTTTACACAAATAAAAAATATTGAAACAAGTATTGACACTTATTCTAAAATCAGTTCAAAATTTATA
>NZ_MAYF01000090.1 GCF_001684955.1 Chryseobacterium contaminans
AAACAGGCTTAACCGCTTCTGCAGGAATTTCCGTTAATAAATTTTTAGCTAAAGTAGCTTCTGACATCAACAAACCTAACGGCCAAAAAACCATCCATCCTGATAAAGTAGAAAGCTTCCTGGAGGAGTTACCTGTGGAAAAGTTTTATGGGGTTGGAAAGGTAACCGCTAACAAAATGTTTAGCTTAGGAATTTATAAAGGAAGGGATTTAAAGAGAAGGTCACTGGAAGATCTGGTAAGAATTTTTGGAAAATCCGGAAAGCACTATTACAATGTGGTTCGTGGTATTCATACCTCGGAAGTTAAACCTCATCGCATCCAGAAAAGCGTAGCAGTAGAAAGAACTTTTTTTGAGGATCTTTTTGACGAACAGCAGATCAATGAAAAGCTGGAAAGCCTAAGCCAGGAGCTCCATCAGCGTTTACAGAAAAATAATATTCTCGGCAGAACTTTAACCTTAAAAATTAAGTATAAAGATTTCTCTCTTTTCACAAGAAGTATAACCCGGGAAGAATATTTTACATCTCCTGAAGAATATTTCAATACAGGAAAAAAGCTTTGGGAGCTTCGTCCTTTCGATAAAGCAGTACGCTTGCTTGGGCTGTCTCTTTCTCACCTGAATACGGAAGAAAAAAAGCTTGTTTCCGTTCAACTAAAAATCCCGTTTAAAGAATTCGAAAATGAATAGGTTATATTTTTTTGCTAACTTGTAGTCACCAAACCAGCAAATTATATGAACCCAACAATGATTCAGTTTTTCCACTGGTATTCTGAAGGTGGAGGAAAATTATGGAAAGAAGCCGAAAAACAAGCCAAGTATCTGGCGAAACTGGGAATAACTTCTGTATGGTTTCCTCCTGCTTATAAAGGTACAAATGGTAGATATTCGGTAGGATATGATACCTATGATCTTTATGACCTTGGAGAATTTGACCAGAAAGGAACCATCCCCACCAAATATGGCACTAAAAAGGACTATTTAAAAGCCATCAAAGCTCTAAAAAGACAGAATATAGAGGTTATTGTAGATATTGTTCTTGGTCATAAGGCGGGCGGTGATGAGCTGGAAAAATTCAAAGCTGTAAAGGTGGATGAAAATAACAGGGAAAAAGTAATTTCCGATGTTTTGGAAATTGAATCCTATACCAAGTTCACATTTCCAGGAAGAAACAAAAAATATTCTGACTTTGAATGGAATTTCACCTGCTTCAGCGGCGTGGATTATGCGGAAGGTATGGAATCCCATATTTATAAAATTTTATCTGAATATGGTGACGACTGGGAGGAAATGATCCATGATGAAAAGGGAAACTATGATTACCTGATGTATAATGATATTGAACACAGGAATCCTTTTGTTCGGGAGGAACTCAACAACTGGGCAAAATGGTATTTTGATGAAACTGATTTTGACGGAGTTCGTCTTGATGCCTTAAAACATATTTCTTTTGATTTTTATAAAGAATGGCTTACACTGCTCCGTTCCAATTCCGGGAAAAACATTTTTGCTGTGGGGGAATATTGGGCTCCGGGGTATCTTCATCTGCTTCAAAAATATATTGAAGTTACTGAAGGCTGTATGAGTCTTTTTGACAGTTCACTACAGAATAATTTCCATAATGCATCCAAAGAAGGTGATTCTTATGATCTCAGAAGAATTTTTGATGAAACACTTACTCAGGCAGATCCTTTACACTCAGTAAGCCTTGTGGCCAACCATGATACCCAGCCGCTTCAGGACCTGGAAGCTCCCGTGGAAGCATGGTTCAAGCCTATTGCCTATGCTTTGATTTTATTGCGGAAAGATGGATATCCATGTGTATTTTATCCGGATTTATATGGGGCTCATTATATTGATAAAGATAGGAGCGGACATGACCAGGAAATTTTTATGCCGAAAGTAGATGGCATTGAAGAGCTTTTAAAGGCGAGAAAAGATCACGCTTATGGTGAACAGAAGGATTATTTTGAGGATGCCAACTGTCTCGGATGGGTACGCACCGGAGATGATGATCATACAGGCTGTGCCGTAGTGCTCAGCAATAAAGATTCTTATAATAAACCAATGGAAGTTGGAAAACGATATGCTGGAAAGAAATTCAAAGACCTGCTGAAAAGATTCAAAACTAAAGTAACCATTGATGAAAATGGCTGGGGAGATTTTCCTGTTCCTGCGGGAAATGTAAGCGTCTGGATTCCTGAATAAAACCAATAATACATCAAAAATAAAAGCGTTCATCAGTGATGTACGCTTTATTTTTCTATATCATACAGAATATCAGCATTTAATTCCACGACAGCTCCACAGATCCTGTGCCCATTCACAGCAGTAATTGTCTTCGTTATAAAAACAGCATATTCTGTCTCTGATAATGATTCCTCCTTTTAAGTGTTTAAGTTCCTCTCTGTTAATTTTACTTGCATATTGAAGCATTTTTGATTTCATAGTTCAATGTTTTAGAATTTGGTTTTATAAATATAATAAAAAAACATTTTAACTCATAACAATCTATAAAACAATCAAATAATAAAATTACAGTAAAACAACAATCCTATTAAGATTAAAAACTATTTCAGTATATTTATTTACGATTCTATTTTTTCTATTTTTAAAATTTCCGGCCTTTCCGATTGATCTGAAATCTTCCCTGTTCTGGCAAATTCTGCCCAAAGTGCCCTGAGCTTTGTTCCATGTTCATGAATACGTTCCCAAGGAATATTCTTCAGCATTTCTGAGGATTTCCAGGCTGATTCATTTCCGAAGATCAGAGGAAGATCAATACAATGGGGAGCTCCTATTGAATTCTCTTTTAATTTGGAATGTATCCTGAATAAATAGACATTTCCGCCTCCTTTTGCATGATTTTCCGCAAACTGTCTGGCCGGCGTTCCATAGATAAATTCTGTAGTTTTTTCAACCGTTTTATCCATGATTTTCAGGCCCCATCCTTTTCCAAAATATTTATTTAAGGCTTCCGAAGTTTTGAGATAAAATGCTGTTTCATCATTATTCAAACCAATCAGCACATCATATTTTTTGGCATTTTTCCTCCATTTTTCAACAGATTCTTCTTCACTGCATAAGGGTGGAAATCCATATTGAGTACCAAAAGGCATGGCTGCTTTCAAGCCAAATTTTATTACAGATGGAACAAACTTGCCATAATCATCCATCATTTTATAAATATCAGCCTCATCTTTAATCTCTTCTGTTTTCTTCAGAAATTCAGCTGACATTTTCTGTCTTTTATGCCGTAATCCCAGCGGAGCACTCTGAATAATGACACGTTGAAATAAGTTATCCACATTTTCTGAAATCATTAAATGAGCAATTGCATCCCCACCGGAAGACTGCCCAAGCAGGGTAACATTTTCCGGATCTCCCCCAACATCTGAAATATTGATTTTGATCCATTTCAAAGCCTCAATCATATCCAGTAATCCTAGATTGGGAGGTCTTTTTTCATCACCACCTAAAAAACCAAAGAGTCCCAAACGATAGGAAACCGTAACCACAATGATATTCTGCTCTTTTACCCATTCGGTTGGATCAGCTGTAGGAAGATCTCCACATCCAATTTCATGGGAACCGCCATGAATCCAGACAACTACCGGAAGTTTCTCATTATCATTTATATTTTCAGGGCGGGTTATAGAAAGATATTGGGTAGATTCATCCGGTTCAAATTCTTCAACAGGTGTTACCCCAATCATCTTTTCCACAAGCGGACTGAGTTTTTGCGGACACACCGGAGTTTTCTCCTGAAACCTGCTGTCAAAAACAAAATGCTCTACAGGAACAGGTTTCTGAAATCGTTCCGAACGGGCATAACGAATGCTTTTTGCTTTGATGACTCCGTTTTCTTTGAATGCTGTAATTTTTCCGAATTGGGTATTGAGAACCACTGTTTCTATATGCTGTGAGCTCATTTTTAAACTGTGAAAACTTTACAATAAAGATAATTCTGTTTTTTGAGAATAGAAAATTTATGCCGTTAATAAACACAAATGACTGTAATGAATACACAAATTTACTTGTGCTATTGTGTTCAAACTCAATTCAAAGTTTTGTATTCACTTGGAGAAACGCCTACTTTCGTTTTGAATAATCTTGTAAAGTGCTGTGGATATTTAAAGCCGAGATCATAGGAAATCTCACTAATTGATTTTCCCTGATCTAAAATCTGTTCTTTGGCTATATCGATGAGCTTATTGTGGATAAATTCCTGTGGAGAGATTCCTAATTCTTTTTTGATAAGGTCTCCGAAATAATTGGCTGAAAGATTCAGTTTTTCAGCAAAGTAATTCACCATAGGAAACCCTATATTTTTAGGATTTTCAGATTTTAAATAATCATCAACCAGGTTTTCAAATTTCCCGATGACTCCCTGATTGATATGATCTCTGGTAATAAACTGACGGTCATAAAAACGCATGCAATAATTAAGAAACAGCTCAATATTATTTACAATTAATGATTTACTGTGCTTGTCAATTGCCTGTTCCAGCTCATGCTTTATATTGTTGAAACAGTCCAGGATAATCTCTCTTTCTTTTTCCGAAAGGTGTAATGCTTCATGTACATCATAAGAAAAGAAATTATAATCTTTTATATTTTTTCCAAGATTGGTTCCTTTTAAGAGATCAGGATGAAAAATCAAAGCAAATCCTGCCGGCTGAACAGATTTTCCTTTATTGTAAATTCCATACGTTTGCCCTGGTGCAATAAAAACCAATGTTCCTTCCTGATAGTCATAGCTATGTTTTCCGTACTGCATGTCTCCACACATTACATCTTTCAGAAAAACGGTATAAAAGCCAAATTTTCTCCTGTATTGGCAAATGGGATCAGATTGGGAAAAATCAATCACACTTACCAATGGATGCAATGTTTCATGATTGGCCATTTTATTATATTCCGAAACGCTGTTATAGATTTCAACCTCCTGATTTTCCATGAAGTATATTTTTTTTACAGTTCAAAATTACCAATTTCCGGCATAACAGATATCGTGTATGTAAAATTGGTAAGTAATTCGGTAATCTGTATAAGTTATGTTTACCGGAAAGTTTCGAATTTTGTACCGTTACAGAAACTTCCCAGTGGCTGATCCTGTATCAGATGAGAAGTATAGCAATTCATAATATCAACTTATTAATTCAAATAAAATAAATAATCAAATGAACACATTTACAGTAAAAGCGTATGGGGCAGAGTCCACCACAGCAGACCTGAAAGAAATGAATATTGAAAGAAGAGAGGTTACCTCCAAAGATGTAGAAATTGAAATTCTATACTGCGGAGTATGCCATTCTGATCTTCATACGGCAAGAAACGATTGGGGCGGAACGATCTACCCTGCTGTTCCGGGACATGAAATTGTAGGAAGAATTACAAAGATAGGAAGCGAAGTATCCAAATTCAAAGTTGGTGATCTTGCCGGTGTAGGATGTATCGTAGATTCTTGTGGGCATTGCAACAGCTGCCAGCATGATCTTGAACAGTATTGCGAAAATGGATTCACCGGAACTTATAATGGAAAAGACAAACATTCGGGAGGTCATACTTTTGGTGGTTATTCTCAAAAAGTAGTGGTAGACTCTCATCATGTATTAAAAGTTCCTGAAAATCTTGATCTGGCTGCTGTAGCCCCTCTTCTTTGTGCAGGAATTACAACATGGTCACCTTTAAGACACTGGAATGTAGGCCCTGATTCTAAAGTAGCCGTTGTAGGTTTAGGCGGATTGGGACATATGGCCATTAAGCTTGCCAAAGGTTTAGGTGCTGAAGTGACTTTATTTTCAAGAACTCCTGGAAAAACGGAAGATGCTAAACAGTTAGGAGCAGATCATGTTATTATTTCTACTGACGAAAAACAGATGGAATCTGTAAAAGGAAAATTTGATGTGATTATTGACACTGTTCCTTATGTACATGATGTAAATCCTTATGTTACCACTTTAAATATCAGCGGAACACATGTTCTGGTTGGATATTTAGGAGGTTTAGAACCTATTTTGAATACGGTTCCTATGATCTTGGGAAGAAAATCAGTGGCAGGATCTGTCATTGGAGGTATTGCAGAAACTCAGGAATTACTGGATTTCTGTGGAGAGCACAATATTGTATCGGAAATTGAAATGATTAAGATGCAGGATATTAATGAGGCTTATGAAAGAATGCTGAAAAGCGATGTGAGATACCGTTTTGTGATTGATATGCAATCCTTATAATTTTCTACAGCATTATAAAATAAAAAACCGCTTCTTAACTGAAGCGGTTTTTTATTTTTATTTCATAACAAGCAGCTCTTAAAAAGTCTGCAGGTTAAAAAACAGGGATAATAATTAGTTTTTAATTAATTTCAGTGCTTTATTTTCTGTACCTGTTTTTACAAGCACCAGATAAAGACCTTTTGTAAGACTTTTTACGTCCATATCAATTTTTGGCCCTTTCTGTTTTTTCAGAGACATTACCTGTCTTCCGGAAGCATCATACACATAAACATCTACATCTCCTTTATTATTGGCAGGAAGCATAATCCCTGTAACATCGTCGGCAGGATTAGGCGCCAGCCTTATTCCTTCTTCTGATTTTACAATATCCTTTACGCCTAGAGAAGCAGTAGGAATAATGGACTTAATAAGCCATCCATAAGATACAGTACCCGGATCGCTGGTCATACGAAGTCTCACTGCAATTTCATCTCCAGGGGCAAATGCTCCTAAATTTAAAGAACTGTTCTGGAATAAAGTTTCATTCACGTTAGCCGCCGTAAGAGCTGCTCCTCCATTGTTCCAGTTACTGAATGAAGCTTCATCATAAACACCCATGGTTGTCCAATTAACAAGGTCTTTAGATCCTTCTACATAGGCAAAATCATAACCAGCTTCTGTAAGGGCCATATGATTCATTGTCATTGCAGATGCAGGTCCTACAATTACCGGAGTTTTTATATAAGTCTGATAATTTGTTAAGTTGGCATATGGATGTCCAACATTATTCAATACATTATAGGTAAATTTATTAGACACATTATCTACTACAAATTTACCGGCTCCAATATATACATCATTGGTAGTAAAGGCAGGAACATTAATAGCAGCTGCTCCACTATTAAAATTGATAATATCCAAAGATTTTGTATCCTTGATAGTTTCCTTGGTTCCGTTAGCATATACTCCGGTAACAGAAATAGAATGAACCCCTTCTGTTAAAGTTGAAGTTGTAGTAAATGTATAATCGGTATTAGGCTGAGTACTTGAAATTGTTGATACATAATTATTATCAACATACACCTTAAGACTTGTAATCTGTGGGTTTGTATAATTAAATACTGCCTTAGCTTTCATATCATGAATAGCTACCTGATTGGCACTCTTTATAATTGGGCGTGCAACATATTCAGGAAGTACATAAGTTGCCAGCTCAGGAATAGTGGCGGTCCATACTCCTCTACCATGAGTGGCAAGAACTACCTGGTCATTCACAATTTTCATGTTCCAGATAGAAACCGGAGGCATAGTAGTTACAAGAGACCAGGTTGCACCACTATCTACCGTTTCAAATATTCCTATATCTGTTCCAGCCCAAAGAATTTTGTCATCAAATGGCATTTCAATTAAACTATGTACCGGAACATTCGGGAAACCTGTGGATACAGATCCTGTACTATATCCGGAAATATCTGTCCATGTTGCCCCAAAATCATTGGTTTTAACCACCTTTGGCTGACTGGCTACAGAGAACAGCACATAGGCTCTGGATTCAGTAGTACTGGAAGGTGAAATTCCACTGATATAGTAGTTACCTGTTGTAGGCATACTTCCTGTAGTTTTGGTAAACGTTGATCCATTATCTTTTGAAACGTTGATCTTAAACGTAGTTCCTGTTCCTCCTGAAACAGCAGATCCGGCCCATACTACATCAGGATTCGCAACTGATACTTTAACAGTGGCAAATGAAGCATTCCCATTCCAGGTTCCATTGTTTGCAGTTGTAAAACTAGTCAGTCCCCATGTTCGTCCAAAATCCGGAGATTTCCAGACGCCATTGGCAGATACTGTAAATACAACATCAGGGTTATTATTGGCATTGGCTAATTTTGAATAGAACGGAGATAATGCTGATCCATAATCTGCATTTCTGGCTACAAAACGGCCTGTAGTACTTACTCCCTGCTCTGTTCTTACAAAGTTATTGTACTGCGAGCCAAATATCATTTCATTAGGCTTATTATAGTTCCAAAGGGCTTCAAAACCATCACCCCCCAATAAAGACAGGTAGTTTGATGTGCTTGAAGACGGAGCTGTAATGGTAGCTGAAGATCCGTTATCCTGAGCTCCTGTAACATAGGCATCTGCACCATTCTTTTTGTCAGCGCCGTAGAACTGTGTTGTATTAAGTCCTGTCACAGGATTACCCCAATCTCCCTGAGTTTCCCCTGGGTTTGTTTTATATTGTGTGGAATACACTCCACCGTCATTAGTTAACAATAATCTAAATTGTGCAGGGTTTGCCGGATCAACCTGGCAAACGATTCCGTGCTGGTCAGGATGCACAGCTGTATTTAGATAAGCCGTATTATAACCACTTGCAATGGAAAGTACATTGTATGAATTATCCGTAGTATCTACTGTAACCTTTGCAACAGAAACTCCACCTACGTAAATAATATTTTCATTAAACGGATGGGCTGCAATAGCATTATCATACCATCCCTGATCTCCAAGGATTTCTTTACTGTTTCCGGTTTTATAGGTTAGAGCCTGAAAGCTGGTTCCTGCGTTGGCAGACATATATATTCCTGTAGTTGTTCCTTCCTGACAGCTCAGATATATTTTACTTGGATTAACCGAAGATACAGCAATCTCAATTCTTTTTATCGCTTTATTCAGGGCCAGTGCATCAAATACTTTTGTCCAAGTTGCTCCACCATCCGTAGATTTAAGAACTCCTAAAGTATTAACAGAAGCATATATTGCACTGAAATCACTCGTCGCAACAAGATCCTGGGTAGAAACGTAAGCAGTTCCATTCACAGTTGACCCTGTAAAGGTCTGATTCCAGGTAGTTCCACCATCCTGGGTTACATAGACTCCTTTTGACGTAGCTGCCAACAGATGGTTTGAATTGGCAGGATTTACCAATAATCTTCCTACATCACCAAAAGAGGCAGTGTTCAATAATCTAGTCCAGTGCTCTCCTGCATCCGTAGATTTTATAAGACCTGTCCCTGTAATCTTATCTAAATTACCAAATGGTTCTCCTGTTCCCGCATAAACAACATCCGGATTTTGTGCAGAGATGGCAATTGTAGAAGTAGCCAGGTTAGGAACGGCAAAATCTGTAGTATTTTTCCAGGTTGTTCCGGCATTATCAGTAATCCAGACTCCACCTCCTACTGATCCTACATACCATTTATTAGGATTCTGAGGTGAAACTACTAGACTTCTGTCTCTACCGGGAATATTATTAGGACCTCTTTCTGTAAACACAACATTGTTAATAGAATAGGCTCCGTTTTTAGCAGCAATGGAAGATTTCTGTTTAGCCTGCTTAAGAGTAGCACTGTTAAGCGCTTTATTATATTCTTTCAGCAAATTTCCATCTTCATACAGCATTTTGTTCGTACCAATAGGCATTGTGATCTGACGTCTGTACTCTGCCATTTCTTCAATCCCTTTCTTCTCTTTTACTCCTGCTTCCTGTTCTCTTAATTTTTTATCAGCACGGTGGCCCATAACCATTTCTCCAGGTTTTGCCATGCTCATCAACAGTTCTTTCCTAAGCTGTGTTTCTTCAGCACCATCACCCAGGTTTTCAAAGACTTTATTAAACTTCGGATCATTATAAGCAAGTATTTTCTTCAAGCTTTGTTCTTTCTGTACCTGCGCATAGACTTTTTTATCAGCTGAAACTTTAATTTTGTCCTGTTCCGTTGATTCTTTTTCTTTCTTCTTAACTATTCCGTCTGTGTTTGACGATGGCGGGCGGCTTGTGTCTGCTTGCGTATTGAAATGCTGACAGGCATTCAATAAAAAAACAGCGCTTATTACAATTGCCCCATTTCTGATGTAGTTTTTTTTCATGTGTTGTTATTTTATAGGTATTAAAATTTTATTATCATTTTCTTTATCTTCTACTTCTATTTCTGTTTTCATTACTTTACGATAAGGTATGATGACAAGAACGTTATCTTGCCTCCAATAAATAGAATCTGCAAGGATTTTTGTTTTTTCTTTTTTAAGAATATTTGTTTGGGCTTCAGTTACATAATAGGTAAGCCATCTGCCAGGGTCAAGGGGATTATCTTCAAATCGATAGAAAAGAATAAACCGATTATCGGGGCTCAGTTTTTTGGAATACTTATTTTCCATATCATTACTTACAAAACCTTTTTTAACAGAAGGTTTACAGCAAATCAAGAGCATTATTATTATGGTGGCAAAAATTTTCATAAAACTCAAAATAATTCACTTTTTAAATATATGAAAAATCCAATATAAATAATGATAAAAAATCAATATAAAGCTCACGAATAATCTAATCTATAATTATTTTAATTAATATTTATGTATTTATTTTCAAAAAACATTATAGTATAAACAGTTTCGGCGCACCTTTGGTGCGCCGAAACTGTTATGAAAGTTTATAAAAAACCGTAAGACTTACCGTATTGCGGTTATTTAGTTAAAATTTATTTTTTTTCTTTTAAGATCTTTCTTAAAACCTTAATTTTTCCATCAATAGGCTGGTCTATTTTCAATCCTAAAACTTCAGCAACTAAAGGATAAACGTTGATATTAGTAAATTCGCCGATCTCCATGTTATTTTTAAACTCAGGACCCCATGCATAAAAAGTGGCCTTCATTTCAGGAACTGTTCTTGGATTGTACCCATGCTTCCCTACAGAAGTTTTCTTTCCTTTTTCAAGAAATATTTTCGGAGCTTTGGGTAGGAGAAGAATCTGCCCTATCCTGTTATATTTATCGTCTCTTGTAGCAAAGTGAAGATATTTTGGTAATTTCTTATCCAAATAAACTTCATAATCATCTGTTTTATGAGCTTTTAATTCTTTATAAACTGTTTTTACCTCATCCGGATTCTTCACATACACTCTTAAAAGGGTCTGAGAGTTATAAAAATCAAATCTGTTCTTATCAAAAAGAAGGGCTGGAATTTCAAGAGGAGTTCCACCATCAACCTTAATCATTCCGTGGTCTGAAACAAAAATGAAATTGACATTTTTTAATCCTAAATCATTTACTTTCTGAACAAGATCTCCAACAGCCTTATCAATCAGATGAACAGCAGTTTCCGTTTCTTTGGTATCCGGACCGAAGTGATGCCCGCTTCCATCTACTTCCGGGAAGTACAATGATATAAAATGCGGTCTTTTATCTTCAGGCAGCTTCAGCCAGTTTACTACTTTTTCTACTTTTTCGGATGGTGTAAATTTTTCATGATAAGGATAGTAATAGGTAGGTCTCATTCCACCAGCATCACTGGCAGACCCAACCCACATTAAAGATGCAGATACCATTCCCTGCTTTTCAGCTAATCCCCAAAGAGGAACTCCGCCGTACCAGCTTCCGTCTTCTGCATTTTTTTTATTGCTCATTGCGTAATTTTCCTTTCTCTTATAATCATAGAAAAAGTTATCAATTAAACCGTGATGAGAAGGATAGAGTCCGGTGATAAGGCTCCAGTGATTGGGAAAAGTAATACTCGGATAGCTTGGAATCATAGCTTCTGCTTTTACACCTTTATCGGAAAGCATCAACAGATTTTCGGCATTGTATTTTTTAGCATAATCATAACGAAAACCATCGGTTGAAATCATAATCACATAGGGTTTCGACTGAGCTTCAGCGCTATTCTGACGGCCTGGTACCACTACCTGAGCAGTGTCTATCATTCCCTGCTGGGCAAAAGCCGTTAAGGAAAGAAAAAGCAGTAAAAAATGTATTCCTCGCTTCATTATTTTAAAATTTTCGGCAAAGTTACATTCTCTATTGCTCCCTGAAAAGTTTAAGAGGTTAAAAGTATATTAAAAACCTTTATTTTTACTTTCAATTAGATACTTCGGGTCATTTCAAACTGAGACAACCAGTGTTGAAGGCCTATTCTCTTCTCCAGAAATAGCTTTGTCTCTTTAGAGGTATCGTCAACATTATTGATAGCCAGAGGCTGTCCATCAGCAATGGCTTTACATAATCCGGAACCTATTCCCTGCTTTCTATAATCTGTATGTACAGCAATCTGGAGCACTTTTCTTGCTCCCGGATTGTAAATGATATAACCTACCAGCTTTCCATCTGAATAAGCTCCCAAGGCCTGATATGTTTCCGGCATCGGGTTCAATACATACACAGATCCCTGCCACGAGGGTTCAATATCCCAGAAAGAACGAAGATTATCCCATTGAAAATCCTTCATTTCTTTTATTGTGATTGAAGAGCTTTCCACTCCTGGACTGATACTGCCTTTAAAACAAAGTAATTTTCTTACGATGCTAAAGCCTAGATTTTCATAAGCTCTGATGGCTGCAGTATTTCCTTCAATAACCTCAAGCAGCAATATCTCTGCGCCTCTTTCTTTTAAAACAGGAATAATAAAATCATACATTTTCCTTACCAATCCTTTTCCTCTGCTTTCAGGTACTACTCCAGTTCCGCCATTGTAAATAACTCTCTGTCCATTCTCCAGCTTTTCAGACTGCAGGATAAAGCCTACTAATTTTCCTTCTTCAAAAGCACCTACTGAAATATTCAAATCTAATTTTTCAGCAATAATTTTTGCCTCAAGTACTTCTTTTGTTAAGTGAAAAGGGACAATATAATCGGAAAAAGAAAGATTGAATACTGCTAAAAGGTCGTCTAATTCAACGTTGGCTAAGGTATTAAACTCCATAGATCTTTATTTTTTTTAATTATCATTCTACAATTACCATTCTCTGTCAAGATCTTCTTTCCAGTCGTAAGGCATTAGTTCTTTTAAGGTTACAAATATTCCGTTTTTCACTTCTATTATGGCATTAAGATTTTCTTTGGCCAGCTGGCTCATCAATTCTCTGCAACGGCCACAGGGTGGAACTGCGTTTCCATCATTTCCCACAGCTACTACTGCTTTTATGTATCGCTCACCATTCTTCAGCATTTCTGCTACAGCACTATGTTCAGCACAAAACCCCATAGAACAGGCTGTATCAATACTTATTCCTGTATATACATTTCCATCCGCAGTTTCAATGGCAGCAGCAACTCCGCCATATTCTATAAAGCCATTCAGCTTTATGGATTTTGCAAATTGACTGGCAATCTCCTTCAAATCTTTTCTCATTGAGCAAAATATTAAGGTTGATGATTATTTATATACCATTGAACGGCATTTTTCTCTTCTCTTTTTATGAACGGATCTTTTCCATCATTATAATCATTTCCATCCAGCCATTCCATCGTACTAAGCCTTTCCTTTAATTGCTGATATTCCTTCTTTACTTCAGGATGTGCACGAAGATAATCGCGGAATGCAATATGACGAAGCCAATGTTCAGAAGAAACAGGGATGGTATGGATATGGGCGATCCGAAGATGATGGTTGTGAAGCTCTTCCGGAATTTCATCTTTTGAATGAATAATTTCCGGAAATCCTAAATGATGAGGCTTGTCTATCAGCTTAATGAAAAAACGGCGATATGGCATATCTTCATTATATTTTTCATAATAGACATAATCTTTTCCTTGCAATAAGGGAGGAATTTTATTAAGTTCATCTTCATCCTTTACACCTATCATAATGTCTATAACAGGTTTTGCTGACAATCCTTCTACAGAGGTACTTCCGATATGCTCTATCCGGGGATTTAAAAAGCCCGTACTTTCTTCAAGTTCATTTTTAATGGATTCAAACTGATTTTTCCAGAATGGATTGTATTGTTCAAAAGTAATTTTCATGGCATCCACTTACTACACAAATATAAAAAAATAAAGCAGAGCTCCTGAATAAACGCTATTTAAACTTTTTTTCAATAAATAAAAAACAATACCCCTGAAAAAACAGAGGTATTATTAAAAATATTTGGATGTGTTCTTTTATTCTTTGATTAGCTTTTCATAGGATAGACTTCCATCTTTTAATTTAATTTCAAAATAATAGGTTCCTGATTTAAGGTCTTCAATATTTATATTTTCTTCTTCCGGTTTTATAGATTTCACTTTTCTACCTGTTGCATCATAAATGTCAAGAGAATTTATCCTGTCAATATTTTTTAAATTCACAATTGTTTTAGCAGGATTTGGGTAAAGACTAACCTTTTTACTTGCTGCGGCAACTTCATTTGTGGATAGAGTACTGGAAGTCATTGTTAAAACAGCATAATCTCTTCCTACATCATGATACCCCAAAGTATTACCAGTCTTACGTGCATAAAAGATATTGATTGTTCCGGCAGCATTCGGGATGGCAAAATCACCGGCTCCTCCGGAAAGGCTTCTTGTTGCTACAATAGTTCTTGTACTTCCTGACACTGTATTTGATGTTTCCGTCCAATCCTGGCTGGGATCTGCATTAGGCATTGTCTTTCCTATAAATGTATAGTCTCTGTTAGCTGTAGAATTATAAATAAATCCGTCAGACCCTGAGGCCATGCCTGTATTTCCAAACCCAATTCCAAGCATTGAATTGCTATCCCCAGTTAATGTAAGTGTTACTCCTGTAGGGGTTGTATCTAATTTCACCGTCATACCGGTAACCGGAAGATTTACCGTTCCTGATGAAAACTGAGCCCATGCAAAATTGGCAAGGGCTATACTGAATGTAAGTAAAGCTTTTTTCATATTACTTTTTTAAGATATTAATGATTTCTTCCTTGTGAGTCTGTAAGGCATATTCAAAAGGAGTCATTCCCATTGAATCTTTTATTGATTTATCGGCTTTATATTTAAGTAAAAGCTCAATTAACTCTTTATTCCCAAATTTCACTGCCCAAAATAACGGTGTAGAACCTGTAGCGTCTGCAATATTTGGATCTGCATTTTTCTTCAGTAAATCTTCTACCAGCTTTTTGTTATATTTCACAGAAAGACCTGCTAATGCTGTTCCTTCTTTGCTTTTGTAGTTGACATCCTTTACATGGTCTATTAAAAATTCTGCCACCTCTACATTTCCTCTGTAGCAAGCAAGAATAAGCGGTGAAAACCCTCCTTCATTGATTTGATTAATAATATCCGGATTCTGCTTCATCAGTTCTTTTACTTCGGAAACCGTTCCGCTTCTGGCAATATCAAATATTGATTTTGCTTTTTCCTGAGCCCATAGCAATGATCCCAGAAATATACTTACCATTATAATAAGATTTCTCATTTTACCAGGATATAGTTATATTCAACATTTACATTTTCGGCAATTTTTTTAGTAACCACTTTAGGTATTGTTACTTTATAGTCTGCCGGTTTTGCTACAAAGCTTCCCTGCATATAAATCTTTCCATCCTTTGCATACATTGAAGCAGAAGAGGATATTGCTTTATCTACTCCATGAAAGTTTAAAGTTCCCTGAACAGTATATTTCTGGGGACTGGCGGTCAATTTTGATTTATCAAAGCCTATAATTTTTCCTTTAAATGTAGTTTTAGGAAATTTGGCAGATTCGGCATAGCTTTCATTGAAGTGTTCTTCCATCAATTTGGTTTTAAAATGAAAGTTTTTAACCACAGAAACGGATGCCATTTCTCCGGTATCAGCATTAAGAATCACCAGATTGGCATCATCTTGTGCGTAGATATCTTCAAAGAGAGGCACTGATGCTTCAAATGTTAGTTTACCTGTTTTAGAGCTGTATTTCTGGGCTGAGGCATAACCGGCAAAAAGCAGTAATATGCTTAATAATGTTAGTTTTTTCATATCAAATCTTTTTAATTTTCAGTTAATCCATCTGCTTTCCACTTAATGAAAGTATTAATCTGAGTAGAAGATAATGAACCTCCTTTAGGCATTTTCTCCGGATCTCCGTTTGCTCTTTGAATCCGGTCTAAAATTCCGTCTATATTATTTTTCACCTGGTCATAAGTGGCTAAAGGTTTAAAACTGCCTGCAGAATGACATCCAATACAGTTATTATCCATTATCGGCTTTATATCTGCTGTATATTTTACAGGTAAGATGATGGGCTTATTTTCTGAAATTTCTTCATAAGTTCTGCTTTCACAAGAAGTAATGATTGCTGCAAATGATAGGGTCAGTATGTATATTCCTTTTCTCATATTAAAAAACTCTGTAAAGATTAAACCCAAAGAAAATGTGCCCTTTTCCCCAATTTCCTGATGCATTTGTAAGGTATCCGATATCTGAATTGATCTGGGAATTCGTAAATAAAAGCTGGAAAACATGCCCCCCGGTTTCTATATCCATACCTAACGATAAGGGATTTTTATAAAAACTGTGATTGTCGAAATTCACAAAGTATTCGGCATTTATAGAAATTCTTTTTGAAATTTTATAGCGCCCGCCAAGACCGGCAAGAAATTGATTTTTATCTTCCGTAGTAGGTTCATAAAGATTTTTATGTACATAGGAAGGGGTAAATTGCAATGAAAATTGATCACTAAATCTTCTGGAAATAAGAGCCTGTGTAAGATAAGACAGCCTGTCACTGAATCTAAGGTGGGGATAGGTATCTTTATCCAAAGCTGTATTGGCGCCCATTACATGATATCCTACAACATCTACCGGAAAGTTCTCATTTTGTCTTACCAATCTATATTTAATGCCTCCTTCAAAGGTTTTCATATTGGTTTCCCGGGATAGGCTTAAAGAGATGGCATCTGTAACTCCATAGATTACACCTAATTTAGTAGAAGCATTATCCAGGCCAAAGAAATCTTTAAATCCAGCGCTTACATCACCAAAACGGTGTGCAACCACCATATACCATTCTTTTTTGGCGGCAAGTTTAGTGGATTGGCCGGTCACAATCTGCAGAGCTTTGAATGCCGGCTGTGACACGTCCGTATTGGTTTTTACAGTATCAATATCTTTCAGCAGATCTTCCTGTGCAAAGGCAAAAACTGATGAAAATACTGAAAAAAATAAGAGAGCTTTTGTCATATTACAATTTATATTAAATTATGATATAACAAATCTATCGTGTTCTCAATTCAAAAATATGTGATAAAAGTCACCAAGAAAATCGTTTTTATCAATCATAAATTTAAAAGTTTTAAAACAATATAAATTAGATCAATCTAACATTTTCATTTACAGCTACTTTTATTCCTTCTTTTGTAATTAGAATATCTCCATCATTTTCAATTTTTTTTAAAACCCTGCTTACAACTTCCCTGGAAGTTCCAAGATTGTTGGCAATTTCTCTGTGGGTAATTTTTATAGGATTATTTCCTGTAACGGAAATCTGTTGTCTGATATAATTAAGCACTCTCTTATCCAGACGATGAAAAACGGCATCATTTACCATGCTCATGATTTCTGAAAACCGCTTGTCATACTCACGGTAAAACAGTTTATTTATCTCCGGAAACCTCAGCAGCCATTCATGCATAACAGAAACAGGAATAAGCAATGCCTCGGAATCTTCTTCTGCTACAGCATATACCCTACTTATGTAATCTGTAAAAATAGATGAAAAAGTCATCAGGCAGCTATCACTTTCTTTGATATAATAATAGATCAGTTCTCTTCCATCGTTTAACGTGAAAACTTTTATAGATCCTTTGATCAAAAAAGGGACATATTTATTTTTCTGCCCTTCTCTTACAATTTCAGTCTTTGATTTTATATCTGCTAAAACAGCATGCTTCTGAAATTCATTCAAAAAATCGTTTCCCAAGAACCCGAATTTCTGAATAATAAATTGATTGTTCATTTCTTATTTTCTTCAATATTTTGAAACAAATATATAAAACAAGATCTATTATTCAATAAAAAACAAAAAACTTTAATTATTAATAAATAAAAACAATTTTAAAATCTATTTATATAAAAATTTGCTATAAAATAATTCACTGTATTAACAATTTGCAATAAAAAAACTGTTCCATAAAAATGAAACAGTTTTTATAAAAGTCTATATTTCTGATTAGAATCTATATTTCAGGTTAACACCATAAAAGAAATAAGACGTATTAGGTCCCGGATTTAAATCTGTAGGAACTGAATAATTACTTCCTTTATCTGAATCATTGATATTATTACCCAGGAATAAGAATGTATAATTGATCTGGTTGGTAAGATTATTACCCATTACATAAAGATCTACATCAAACTTTCCAAAGGTCTTCTTATATCCCAATTTTGCATTCAACAACCCAAAACCTTTCACAAGTCTTTCGTTAGTAAAGTTAGTATATACCTGCCCCAGATAATTAAATGTATTTAAGAGATAAAAACCTGGTTTTGTATAAATATCTAAACCTAGTGCATATTTATTTCTTGGAACTCCTACGACTGTTTTATGATCATATACCATTAGTTTTCCTAGCTTCTTGGTATCAGGATCCTGATATTTGGGATCATAAACAGAGAAATCTTTGTATTTTGCATCATAATAAGATAGGTTTACAAACGGAACAATTCTTTCTATAAAAGAATTATCTGTTCTGTATTGATAACCCACACTAAACTCCAATCCAGTATTTTTCTGACTCCCTGTATTAGCCCAGTATGTCTGATTAGCAGTATTTCCAGGGATTAACAATTGCGTGAGTTTATCTGAATAATCTATTCTGAATGCTGAGATACGATAATCTAATTTTGTATTCATTAAAAGCCCATGTACACTGAAATCCAACATTTTTGCGCGCTCAGGTTTTAAATCATCATTCATAGTATTGGTACCGGTAATGTATGATGAAGCTGCTGTAGGAGAATTATACCCTTCACTATAGCTTAGATTAAAGATCTGATGTTTCCATTCTTTCTGTAAGGCAAAATGCGGAGTATAAGCTGTTTTGTATTGCTTTTCAAATGATTGATCTGTATGTCCTGCTATTAATCCCGGTAATGCGTAAAGATCTTTTCTGTCATAATTTGTTCTATTGGCACTTAAACCAGCCAATAACGTAAGCCCCCAAGGTTTATAGGTAAGGTAGTCTATTACAAAATAAGTGGATTGATTGCTGTTGTATTTAAAATACGACGCGTTCACCATCCCTGCTGTCTCTAAAGGATTTGTTATTGAGCCTGTAAAACGATAGCTTGATGTAGTGGAAACGGAGTTCTGTATTTCAGCACCGAAGTCTAAACGGTTTTCAAAATCTTTAAATTCATTTTTAAGGGTGAATGTTGAACGTAGCCCTACATTCGGAGAACTGGTAACTCCATATGCCCCTGCGGAAACACTTTCTGTATTTCCATTATAATAAAACAAGGTAGTATAGTTTCTTAAATTGGACGTAAGGCTTACCATATTGCTTAATCCAACTCTTGTTGATTTTATCTTTGTTCCGGAATTTTTACGAATATATGCCGTATTTCCATTATCTATTCCTGCATAATAATCTTCGTAAGAAATTTGCCCTGAAGTATGTTCATAGGAATAAGCCTGGCTTGCAAAGAAACTTAACTGGTCTTTTTTCCCTA
Organism: Chryseobacterium contaminans; assembly: GCF_001684955.1. Lineage (GTDB taxonomy): Bacteria > Bacteroidota > Bacteroidia > Flavobacteriales > Weeksellaceae > Chryseobacterium > Chryseobacterium contaminans. Next base: position 19,601 of record NZ_MAYF01000090.1, read on the forward strand.
GCTTAACGGTACCATTCACATTAAAAAAGTTTTTTAATCCGCCACCATTAGGCCTGTATCCATCCGTTTCAAGATGTCCGTATGCTGCACTTACTGAGTAATTTTCATCTGCAACATTCAATTGTGTTCTGGACTGGAATGTTTTAAATGCCCCAAACATGGCATTTTCTGAGATAGATGCACCTTTTGTAAAATCCGGACGGGTATAAAAACGAACAGCACCTCCAACTCCACCACCATACATGGTTGCTGCGGGACCTTTAATAACTTCTACATTGGTTACATAGGCGAAATCAACATCATCCAGAACAGTTACCCCTTCAGCGTTAGTTAACGGCATATTATTCCAATAAGCTTTCACTCCCCAGTTATTGAACTTCTGGTCGTTTCCATATCCACGAAGAACAAGTCTCTGTCCACCAAAATTGGTTCTTTTATCTACCTGAAGTCCAGGCATTGTAGACAATGTCTGATCAATTGCCGCAGGATTATTTCTGTTAAGATCTTCTTCGGAAAGCGTTTCTACGGATTGTCCGTGTCTTTTAAATTCTGCGCGTTCCTGTTTTATTTTTTTTCTACCAAGGATATTAACTTCATCAATTGATCCTTCCTGCACCTGTTGAGCATGAGCTATAACGCAACCTAACATTGCTGCCATGCATATATATTTTTTCATTATTTAAAAATTAGTTACCATTAATATTATATTCTCTTTAAACAAGTTGAATCTCCGGAGGAGGAATACTAATGGATAAATAATGAGTACTTTCTGATAGGTAATAGTGATTGGGTATTATATTTAGATTCAGCCTTAAAAAAAAGGGAACCTCTTTTTCGACAAGAATGATAAATCTGGATGTTTTAAGCAAATCTTTCTTAAGTCCCGGCAGATCGATCTGAGTTCTAAGATTACTTCTTTTAACGATTAGCTTTTTAGAAAGGTCCACCAAAGAATTGATGATAATATCTTTTTTGTCAAGGTAACAGAAGAAAAGCTTTTCCCCATTAATGGTAGTCACCTGAACGACATCATAAGAAAATCCGTCAAGCACAAATTCTTTATCTTCTTTCCATTCTGCTTTTGTTAAATCTTCTTCTGTAAAACATACCGTTTTTGATTTCTTTAAAGGATTCCGGGCAATATTATACTGCGTATGTTCGTATAGTTTTCTTTTTACATGAGAAACAACCGTGTAAGCCATATTATTAAACAACATGATCACCGGAATGCATAAAAAGATAAAAAATAGTTTTCTGTTCAAAAATAAACAATATTTTAAGGAGCCAGTTCTTCCTTAGTTTCAACCGAACTAAACTTTGGAATACTGATTCTATAGGATTTATTAGAATTTTTCAAGGTATATTCTACCCAACTTTCTTTGAGATTAGCCTTCTTCCCGGTACTTTCAGCAGATCCTCCTACCGGCAGGTCCTCAACATTTACATCATGGCTATTTTTATACTGCAGGTTTCCTTGTATCACAATAACATTTCCTGAAGTATTCTGACTGAACGGAACTTTACTTCCTTCTGCCATCAGATTTTTTACAATAACATTATTTTTTGCGCTCAGTTTTACGGTGTAAATAATTCCTTTTACTCCTGCTCTTCCGCCCGACCATACTGTTCTTTCAGCAGAAAGTAAAGAAACAGATTTATCCTGAAAATTGGATACTGGCATTCCACAGGATGCCAGTATCCAAAATAATATTAATAATAATGGATTATTCATTTTTTTTAATCATCATCACCTTCGGTATGTCCAATTACCAGGAAGTTACCATTAAATATGATTTCTCCTTTATCTTCAGCTTTCAGAATATAAGTTCCCGGAGTCATTTTCTGTCCGAATTCTTCATCAGACTTTACATTCTTCTTGCTATATACCAATCTTCCAGCCTTATCAAATATGCTGATATCTACAGTACTATGATTGGTATTATTAAATCTTAAACGGGCAATTCCTTTGGATGGATTAGGATAAACTCTGTTCGCCGTTCTTGGAGATACCGCTGTAGTTTCTGAAGTCGCCAGGTTAGTATTGGTATTTTGAGTTGTCCATGCTCCTCTTCCATAAGTAGAAACCAAAACTGTTTTTGTGGAAGGTCTGTAATCCAGGTTTGTTACTCTTACGTTCCCAATATTTCCTGTTACTGATGACCATGTAGGTGCTCCGGAAAGGAAATTTCCTGTTCCCCATACTCCCAACTCTGTACCTACTAATACTTCATTAGGATCATCCGGATTTCTTAGGATAGTTCTTACCGGCATATCTGGCAGGTTACCTTCTTTATTCTGCCATGATGTTCCACCATCTGTTGAATAGAATACGCTAATCTGATTATAATTAGATAAGGTTAGTAAAATTTCATTTTCATTAGCTCCAAATTCTATATCTGAAATTGTTCCTGCAGCAGGTGATGTTAAAGCAGTAGATGTATATGATGGAGTGTTGGCATTGGTAATTTTAAAAAGTCTTCCCAGGTTAGTTCCTACAAAGAGTGTAGAGGATGTTTTTGTATGAGGAGAAATTTTAAGCCACGAAACTTGTTCGCCAGTCTGTGCTGTTCCTACATTAATCTGATCATTGGTGAATGTAGTCGCGGTACTGCTAAGCCCGGCTGTTCTGAAAAGCGTAAGCCCTGAGCGGTAAGAATAGAAAACATCATTCATTCTATCCAATGCAATTTCGTTTACGAAATGTCCCATATTTCTGTTGGCAGAAGTTGTAATCAGATAATTGGCATATGGTGTGGAATTCAGTAAATAATGACTATTATTGGTATAGCTGGAAATTTCATAATTATCCTGATCATCATATTCAGGATACATTCCGTCTCCTCCGGTAGCGGCTTGTGTAGTTAAGAAATTATTAGCCTGAGGTACACCATACAGCCACCATGATCCGTTATCCTGCGCTCCAGCCAATAATTCTTCATTGGCAGGTGTTTTTGTAGGGTTAAGTACAGCCCCATAGAACTGGGTTACATTGTATCTTGTATTCCTTGCAACCATACCTCCAACAGCACCAATATTTTCTTTATTTGCGGCAAAAAAGATTCCTCCATCATTTCCAAACATCATTTGCCCTGTACCGTAATTATTGAATGGATTAAATACTATAGCATGCTGATCGGCATGTACCGTAGAAACAGCCAAATTAGCCATATTATTGTTATTGGACCATTTTGAAATCTGCGTCCAGTTCATTCCGCCGTCTGTGGATTTGAATAAATCAATACCTCCAATGTACAGTGTATTATCATTCAGAGGATCTGCTTTTATAACCAGATCATAAAAAGATTGTCCTCGTGTAAAGTCATTGGCCGGAATACTGGCATCTGTAGCTGTAGGTAATTTAATAACCTGTGGTACATCAGAAGTAGACTGCCATGTAGCTCCGCCATCAGCAGTTTTCACAATTCTGATAGGCTCCGCAGTTCCTACTCCCTGCATAAAAGCATAAGCTTTATTGGCATCCGTTTTCGAAAGCGTAAAATTAACTCTTGAGCCAGTATTTCCTACATTATAGATTTGAGTGAAAGTATTTCCATCAGTAGATTTAAAAATTCTACCTCCTGAATCTATATTTGTAAATCTGGAACTCCTTGTAGAAAGCCATATAGAATTATCAGCGGCAATTTCTATTTGCTGGATAGAATATCCTGTTGTACTTACTACATTTGTTGTTGTATTCATTGCCAGCAGGTTGGTATTTTTGGTAAATGTTGCCCCGCCGTCTACAGATTTATACAATCCTGCCTGGCTTAGTCCTTGCCATCCATCATTAAAGGATATACCAACATAAGAACCGCTTACTCCTGCATATATCTCTGAAACCCCGTTATTATTTCTTACTTTAATATCATTGATGTAAAAATTTCCATTTCTTACTCCATTAGCAGAATAAGTAACCGGAACGGTAAAAATCTGAGTCCATGTAGCGCCGCCATCTGTAGTTTTCCAGATTCCTGAGCCTACAACATCAGTAGTTGATGATTCTCCCGTACCTACATAAAATGTCTGGGAATTGTTGGGATCATAAGTAATGCATACCACAGAGGTATTTGCCCAGAATGTACTTAAAGGCTGCCACTCGTTTGTACTCACTGAAGGATCCTGATTTACCCAAAGGCCTCCTGACACTCCACCTGCAAAAACTCTTTTACCTGCAGGATCATTAGGATCATACATGATTGCTCTTGTTCTTCCTCCTACATTATAAGGCCCTCTCTCAATCCAGGGTTCATTAATTATTTTTCCTGTAGCCGATCCCTGGTTTCCGGAAATAAAAGACATGGGTTGAGCAGCTTTGTACTGTCCCGTTAAAATATCCTTGTTTACCTTTGCCAGTTTTTCAAAATTAACATTTCCCGTAACAGGATCCATGGTTCTTTTATAATCCTCCTCATTATATAAATCCGGAGGAGTTCCCATTAACTTAGCATTCTTATGTGCTTTCTTAATGTCTTTTTCATATTTAACATAAAGCTCCTGCAAGTGCTTTTGATTAGCCTGAGGCTTATTTTGCTGCTGAGCATACATATTAATGCAAAGTAAAGCAGCTGCAATAGGATAGAGTTTCATTCCTTTCAATTTTTCGCAAATTTAATTAAGAAAAATCAAATATTTTAACCCATATTAACTTAATTCATTCAATTTATATTTAAAATGAATAAAATTAAAAAGCATTGCATTTTGAATATTTTATAAGTCTATATCAGAGGTAGAATTATGAAAAACGCAATCATTCATAAAAAAGAACAACTTTGTGAATTAATTATTCGTTTAAAAAAGCTAAGTACCAAAACTTTCAATCAATTAACGCATCTGATTTCAACAATAATTAATCTATTAATTTTATTTATACCTTATTTGGCAATTCCTCCGTAAACAAAATACCACAAAAAAATGCCCTGATAAAAACCAGGGCATTCTTATTTTATTGTAAGAAAAATCTTAAGCTTGTACGTTGTTTCCTCCTAATACGAAAGGCTCAACTTCTTTGATTTCTCCAAACTGCTGCTCGTAGTTAGCGATGTTCTGTTGAAGAGCGCTTAAAACTCTTTTAGCGTGAAGTGGAGCAAGAATTACTCTTGATCTTACTTTAGCCTGCTGAACACCTGGCATCAACTGAATAAAGTCTACTACAAATTCAGATGGAGAGTGGTTTACTAAAGCTAAGTTAGCATAGATACCAGCAGCTACCATTTCGTTTAATTCGATGTTGATGTTTCCGTCTTGTGGATTTTGATTGTTGTCCATTGTTATAAATTATGTTTTTAAAATTCGAAATTTGAGATTGTGAAAATATAAAAATAATTTCAAATCCCAAATTTCAAATCATTAATTTTAGTTAAGGTCCTCGAATTCTTTCTTAGAACCTACAATAACGTTCTGATACTCTTTAAGACCTGTACCTGCAGGAATTCTGTGTCCTACAATTACATTTTCTTTAAGACCGTTAAGATCGTCTATCTTACCAGCAACTGCTGCTTCGTTAAGAACTTTAGTTGTTTCCTGGAATGATGCTGCAGACATGAAAGATTTCGTTTGAAGGGCCGCTCTTGTAATACCTTGTAATACAGGAGTTGCTGTAGCAGGAAGAGCTTCTCTTACTTCTACCAACGCTAAATCTTCACGCTTCAACTTAGAGTTTTCGTCTCTTAATTCTCTTGCAGTAATCATCTGACCTGGCTTGAATTCTTTAGAATCACCAGCATCTACTACTACTTTAAGACCGAATACTCTGTTGTTTTCTTCCAAGAAGTCATACTTATGCTCAAGAGCTCCTTCAAGGAATTGAGTATCACCTCCATCCACGATAGATACCTTGGTCATCATTTGTCTTACAATGATTTCGAAGTGCTTGTCGTCGATTTTTACCCCCTGTAGACGGTAAACTTCCTGGATCTCATTTACTAAGTATTCCTGAACAGCTGTTGGGCCTTTAATTCTTAAGATATCGTCTGGAGTGATTGAACCGTCAGAAAGTGGCGAACCAGCTCTCACGAAGTCATTCTCCTGTACTAATATCTGGTTGGATAATTTAACCAAGTAAATTTTTCTTTCTCCAGTTTTAGCTTCAACGATCAATTCACGGTTACCTCTCTTAATTTTTCCGTAAGAAACTACCCCGTCGATTTCAGTAACAACCGCTGGGTTTGAAGGGTTTCTTGCTTCGAATAATTCGGTAACTCTCGGAAGACCTCCGGTGATATCCCCTGCTTTTGCAGATTTTCTTGGGATCTTGATTAGGACTTTACCAGCCTTAATTTTCTCACCATCGTTTACCATTAAGTGGGCTCCTACCGGTAAGTTGTAAGCTTTTTGCTCAACTCCTTTAGAGTCTACCACCTTCAAGGTAGGTACGGCTTTCTTATTTCTTGATTCAGAGATTACTTTCTCTTCGAATCCTGTTTGTTCGTCAATTTCAAGTTGGAATGAAATACCCTGGATGATATCCTCGTATTCTACCTTACCTGAAGTTTCAGCAATAATTACCGCGTTATACGGATCCCATCTACAGATCGTATCCCCTTTCTTCACTTTATCACCTGGTTTCACAGATAGAATAGATCCGTAAGGTACGTTAGCTACCATTAATGGAGTTCTGGAATCATTGTCAGCAACTAATCTAAATTCTGTTGAACGGGAAACCACAACCTCAGCTGTATTACCGTTTTCATCTTCAGAAGTAATTGTTCTTACTTCATCCATTTCAACGATACCGTCTCTTCTTGCCACGATAGATGGGTTTTCTGATACGTTTCCTGCAGTACCCCCTTGGTGGAAGGTTCTCAACGTAAGCTGAGTACCTGGCTCCCCAATTGACTGTGCTGCAATTACACCTACCGCTTCACCCATATGGATCATCTTACCTGTTGCTAAGTTTCTACCGTAACATTTCGCACAGATACCTTTCTTAGCTTCACAAGTAAGTGGAGAACGTACTTCAACTGCTTCTAATCCTGCTTCTTCAATTCTCTTAGCTAATTGCTCAGTGATTACCTGATCTGCTTCAGTGATTAACTCATCAGTTTCAGGATCATAGATATTGTGAAGAGATACTCTACCTAAGATTCTTTCAGAGATTTTTTCAACGATCTCGTCATTTTTCTTAAGTGCAGTAACTTCAGTTCCTCTTAATGTTCCACAGTCATCTTCTGTAACGATAACGTCCTGTGCAACGTCTACCAATCTTCTGGTTAGGTAACCAGCATCGGCAGTTTTAAGAGCGGTATCCGCAAGACCCTTACGAGCACCGTGGGTAGAGATAAAGTACTCTAAGATGGAAAGACCTTCCTTAAAGTTTGCAAGGATCGGGTTTTCGATGATCTCCGCACCGGTAGAACCAGCTTTTTGCGGTTTCGCCATCAAACCTCTCATCCCTGATAACTGACGGATCTGTTCCTTAGAACCCCTCGCCCCAGAGTCAAGCATCATGTATACAGAGTTGAAACCACCTTGGTCAGTTTTCATTCTGCTCATGATCATTTCAGTTAATCCGGCGTTGGTGTTAGTCCAAACGTCGATTACCTGGTTATAACGTTCTGTATCGGTAATTAGACCCATGTTATAGTTAGCTCTAATTTCGTCTACAGTTTCGATTGATTGTGCAATCATCTGTTTTTTCTCAACAGGAACTACAATATCTCCAAGTGAGAAAGACAGACCTCCTTTGAATGCGTTTGAATACCCTAGATCTTTCATTGCATCCAGGAACTTCACGGTTGTAGGGAAATCCGTATCAGCAAGAATCTTACCGATAACGTTTCTTAATGATTTCTTAGTAAGAAGCTCATTAATATATCCTACCTGTTTTGGTACAATCTGGTTGAATAAGATTCTACCTACAGTAGTTTCAATCAGTCTTGTTACGATTTCTCCGTTTTCCTTAACAGGCAATTTACATCTTACCTTAGCATTTAGAGAAACTTTTCCTTCTGCATAAGCGATTTCCGCTTCCTCAGGAGAATAGAATGCAAGACCTTCCCCTTTTACTTTCATATCTTCTGTAGAACTTAATTCTTTAGTCATGAAATAAAGACCAAGAACCATGTCCTGAGATGGTACTGTAATTGGAGAACCGTTTGCAGGGTTCAAGATGTTTTGAGAACCTAGCATTAATAACTGAGCTTCAAGGATCGCTTCTGGTCCTAACGGCAAGTGTACCGCCATCTGGTCACCATCGAAATCGGCATTGAAGGCCGTAGTTACTAACGGGTGTAGCTGGATTGCCTTACCTTCGATCATCTTAGGTTGGAAAGCCTGAATACCCAGTCTGTGAAGAGTAGGTGCCCTGTTCAATAGTACCGGGTGACCTTTCATCACGTTTTCAAGGATATCATAAACTACTGGTTCTTTTCTATCGATAATTCTCTTCGCAGATTTTACTGTTTTTACAATTCCTCTCTCGATTAGTTTTCTAATGATGAATGGTTTGTAAAGTTCAGCTGCCATATCTTTAGGGATACCACATTCGTGAAGCTGTAAGTTTGGACCTACAACAATTACCGAACGCGCAGAGTAGTCAACCCTTTTCCCTAGTAAGTTCTGACGGAAACGACCTTGCTTACCTTTCAATGAATCAGAAAGTGATTTCAATGGTCTGTTTGATTCAGATTTTACTGCAGAAGATTTTCTTGTGTTATCGAATAATGAATCTACTGATTCCTGAAGCATACGCTTCTCGTTTCTCAGGATTACTTCAGGAGCTTTGATCTCCAATAATCTCTTCAAACGGTTATTTCTGATGATAACTCTTCTATAAAGGTCATTTAAGTCAGAAGTTGCGAAACGTCCTCCATCCAATGGAACCAATGGTCTTAGTTCCGGTGGGATAACTGGAAGAACACGCATAATCATCCACTCTGGTCTGTTGATCATTCTTGTATTAGCACCTCTTAATGCTTCTACAACGTTCAATCTCTTAAGAGCTTCAGTTCTTCTTTGCTTAGATCCTTCATTGTGAGCTTTGTGTCTCAAGTCGAAAGACAATGCATCAAGGTCAATTCTCTTTAATAATTCTTCAACCGCTTCAGCACCCATTTTAGCGATGAATTTGTTCGGATCAGAATCATCAAGATATTGGTTCTCGATTGGAAGAGTTTCCATGATATCAAGGTACTCTTCTTCTGTAAGGAATTCCATATTCTCGAAATCAGAACCGTCTAATTTCTTAGCAATACCTTGTTGAATCACTACATATCTTTCGTAGTAGATGATCATATCTAATTTCTTAGAAGGAATTCCAAGAAGGTATCCGATTTTGTTTGGTAATGAACGGAAATACCAGATGTGTGCAATTGGAACTACAAGGTTGATGTGCCCGATTCTCTCTCTTCTTACTTTTTTCTCAGTAACTTCTACTCCACAACGGTCACAAACGATCCCTTTGTAACGAATTCTCTTGTATTTACCACAAGCACATTCGTAATCCTTTACAGGACCAAAGATTTTCTCACAAAATAGCCCGTCTCTTTCAGGCTTGTGAGTTCTGTAGTTAATAGTTTCCGGCTTTAAAACCTCCCCTCTTGAGTCCTGTAAAATAGACTCCGGTGAAGCTAAACCGATGGTTATTTTATTAAATCTACTTGATTTATTTTTATTTGACATAATTTTTTTTAGATTTTAGATTTCAGATTTCAGATTTCAGACGAAATCATCATTCCAAATTCAAGGATTATAAAATTCTTAGAGTGCCATAGTCTGACATCTTGTGTCTGACATCTGATATCTTACTCCTCCAATCTTACGTCTAATCCAAGACCTTGTAACTCGTGAAGTAATACGTTGAATGATTCCGGAATACCTGGTTCAGGCATAGATTCACCTTTTGCAATTGCTTCATAAGTTTTTGCTCTACCAATCACGTCATCCGACTTCACAGTAAGGATCTCTCTCAGGATGTTAGATGCACCGAATGCTTCAAGTGCCCAAACCTCCATCTCTCCGAATCTCTGACCTCCGAACTGAGCTTTACCTCCTAACGGCTGCTGAGTAATCAATGAGTAAGGACCAATAGAACGTGCGTGCATCTTATCATCAACCATGTGTCCTAGTTTCAGCATGTAGATAACACCCACCGTAGCTGCCTGTGTAAATCTTTCTCCGGTACCACCATCATAAAGGTGAGTGTGGCCGAATTTAGGAAGACCTGCTTTCTCAGTGTACTCAGTAATCTGATCAAGGCTAGCACCATCGAAGATTGGCGTAGCGAACTTCATTCCTAATTTCTGACCAGCCCATCCAAGAACTGTTTCATAAATCTGTCCGATGTTCATACGGGAAGGTACCCCAAGTGGATTCAATACGATATCTACTGGTGTTCCGTCTTCAAGGAATGGCATATCTTCTTCACGAACGATTCTTGATACGATACCTTTGTTACCGTGACGTCCTGCCATTTTATCCCCTACGTTCAGTTTACGTTTCTTAGCGATGTAAACTTTAGCCAACTTCATGATACCAGCTGGAAGCTCATCTCCGATTGAAATGGCGAATTTCTCACGGTTTTTAACTCCCTGGATGTCGTTATATTTGATTTTGTAATTGTGAATCAATTGCTTGATCAATTCATTCTTGTCAGCGTCTACTGTCCAGTCTGAACCGCTAACGTTTACATAATCTTCAACTGAAGTTAATAGCTTGTGAGTGAACTTCACACCTTTACCGATAATCTCTTCATCAAGGTCATTTTGTACCCCTTGAGAAGTTTTACCGCTTACCAGTGTATTTAATTTTTCAATTAAAGTGTTTCTCAACTCGTCAAACTTAGCCTTGTAAGTGTTTTCAATTTCTTCAAGTTTAAGTTTTTCTTCAGTTCTTTTCTTTTTATCTTTAATGTTTCTAGAGAACAATTTCTTGTTGATAACTACCCCTCTTAATGAAGAGTCAGCTTTTAATGATGCATCTTTTACATCACCAGCTTTATCACCGAAGATTGCTCTAAGAAGTTTTTCTTCAGGAGTCGGGTCAGATTCACCTTTTGGAGTAATTTTACCAATCATGATATCTCCAGGCTTCACTTCAGCACCGATTCTGATCATACCGTTCTCGTCAAGATCTTTAGTAGCTTCTTCAGAAACGTTTGGAATATCAGCTGTAAGTTCTTCCATACCTAATTTAGTATCACGAACTTCTAATGAATATTCATCTACGTGGATTGAAGTAAACCAGTCTTCACGTACAACTTTTTCGTTGATTACGATCGCATCCTCGAAGTTGTATCCTTTCCAAGGCATGAACGCTACCACTAAGTTTCTACCAAGAGCTAATTCTCCTTTTTCAGTAGCATAACCGTCGCAAAGTACCTGTCCTTTTTCCACTACATCACCTACTCTTACGTTTGGTCTTAGGGTAATGGTTGTACTCTGGTTAGTTTTTCTGAACTTAGTAAGGTTGTATGTTTTAGTAGCAGACTCGAATTGTACTAAATCTTCGTCTTCACTTCTTTCATATTTAATAACGATTTTGTCAGCATCTACGTACTCTACAGTACCTGTACCTTCAGCGTTAATTAAAATTCTTGAATCTCTTGCAACTTGCTGCTCAAGCCCTGTACCAACAATTGGAGCCTGTGGCTTCAATAAAGGAACGGCCTGACGCATCATGTTAGATCCCATCAATGCACGGTTCGCATCATCATGCTCCAGGAATGGAATTAACGAAGCGGAAATACCGGAAATCTGGTTTGGTGCTACATCGATAAGGTCAACCTGGTTAGGTTCTACTACCGGATAATCACCATCTAGTCTTGCAATAATTCTGTCTGTTTCGAATTCACCATTATCACTCAATTCAACGTTTGCCTGAGCAATTACTTTAGCTTCTTCGTCTTCTGCATTAAGATAAATAGGAGCAGCGTTAAGATCAATCTTACCGTTTTCTACTTTTCTATATGGAGTTTCGATGAAACCAAGGTTGTTGATTTTCGCATAAATACCTAAAGATGAAATCAAACCGATGTTTGGTCCTTCCGGAGTTTCAATCGGACAGATTCTTCCGTAGTGGGTATGGTGAACGTCTCGAACCTCGAAACCTGCTCTTTCTCTTGATAAACCACCAGGCCCTAGTGCAGATAATCTTCTCTTGTGAGTGATCTCTGATAGTGGGTTGGTTTGGTCCATGAACTGAGATAGCTGGTTGGTACCGAAGAATGAGTTGATTACAGATGTTAAAGTCTTAGCGTTAACAAGGTCAAGTGGAGTAAAGATTTCGTTATCTCTAACGTTCATTCTCTCCTTGATTGTTCTTGCAATTCTTGAAAGACCTACTCCGAACTGTCCTGCTAATTGCTCACCAACAGTTTTAATTCTTCTGTTAGATAAGTGGTCGATGTCATCCACCTCTGCTTTAGAGTTTACAAGCTCAATTAAGTGTCTTACAATCGCAATGATATCTTCTTTTGTAAGCACCTCAGTTGTAGTAGGGATGTTAAGACCTAACTTTTTGTTTAGTCTGTAACGTCCTACTTCACCTAAAGAGTATCTCTGCTCAGAGAAGAATAATTTTTCAATGATTCCTCTTGCAGTTTCCTCATCTGGCGGATCTGCGTTTCTTAACTGACGATAGATGTACTCTACTGCCTCTTTTTCAGAGTTTGTAGGGTCCTTTTGTAATGTATTCTGAATGATAGAGAATTCATTGCTGTTTTCTTTGTGAATCAGGATAGATTTCACACCAGCATCCAGGATAAGATCTAAGTGTTCTTTTTCAAGGATAGTCTCTCTATCTAAGATGATTTCGTTTCTTTCGATAGAAACTACTTCACCTGTATCTTCGTCTACGAAATCTTCGAACCAAGTGTTCAATACTCTCGCAGCCAATGTTCTCCCTTCTACTTTTTTAAGGGCAGCTTTAGAAACTTTTACTTCTTCAGCAAGGTCGAAGATCTGAAGGATATCCTTATCAGATTCGTAACCGATAGCTCTTAATAAAGTTGTTAATGGTAACTTTTTCTTACGGTCGATATACGCGTACATTACGCTGTTGATATCAGTTGTAAATTCCATCCAAGATCCTTTGAAAGGGATAATTCTTGAATAGTAAAGTTTGGTTCCGTTAGCGTGGTAAGTCTGTCCGAAGAATACCCCCGGAGATCTGTGTAACTGAGTTACGATTACACGCTCTGCTCCATTGATAATGAATGAACCAGAAGGAGTCATGTAAGGAACCGGACCTAAATATACGTCCTGAACCACTGTTTGGAAATCTTCATGTTCCGGGTCAGTACAGTACAGTTTAAGTCTTGCTTTTAGAGGAACTGAATAAGTAAGTCCTCTTTCCACACACTCATCAATTGAATAACGTGGAGAATCTACCAGATAGTCTAAGAATTCTAATACGAATTGGTTTCTTGAATCCGTAATTGGGAAATTCTCTTGGAAAGTCTTGTAAAGAGCTTCGTTCTTTCTGGCTTCAGGAAGTGTATCAAGCTGGAAAAATTCTCTGAAAGACTCGATCTGGATGTCCAAGAAGTCTGGAGTTACAATTTTTCCTTTCGCTGATGAGAAATTAATTCTCGGATTTCCTTGAGTTGTTGATTTTGTTTTACTCATAAAACTTTTAAGAAAGGGTTAAAAAATATTTTGATTCATTTAAAAATATCAGAAAAGGGCAAGAAACAAGGTAAAAGTAAAAGGTAAAAGTGTTTTTGGCGCTCACGAAGGACCTTAAAGGCTTTTAACTTTGCACTTGGCTCTTTCTAACTGCAACACTGGTATATCTTTTCACAGCGTAATGCAAAATATTTTTCTTACTTTTGAGACGGTATTACTCATAATATCTATAAACACAAAATCCCTTCCATGCTATTACACAATGAAAGAGTTGATTTTCAGTATTTTATAAATTTACAAACAATTTTTCGCGCCAAAAGAGGGGCAAATATACAAAAAAATATCCATAATTACAAATAATCTCTCTCATTTTTAGGCAGTTAAAAATAAAAAGGATTGCCCATTTCTGAGCAACCCTTCGTTAACACTAGGTTTCCTTATTATTATTTCACAATAACTTTATAAGACTTCACAGTCGATTTAGTTTCTACCTTAATGATATAAATTCCTGTAACTAATCCACCGGTATCAATACCTGCACGTGCAGAGAAATTACCTGATTTTACAGCTTTTCCTTCTGCAGAGAACAATGTGTAAGTACCTTCTTCTGCTGCTGTAACCATAAGGTTTTCTCCAGCTTTTACAGGGTTAGGATAGATCTTCACATCATTGGCAGCTTGTGTTATTTCTGAAGTTCCTGTACTTCTTGCCGTACTTGTTAATGCATTTTTCAACAATGAAGCATATGGTGAAAGCGGAGAATTAGGCGCTCCTCTTTTTACAAGATCCGTATCAACTACAGCCTGAATACCATCTTTATCACTGTCATTGATTGTAGAGATAAATCCTCCTCCTAATGTATCCAAGTTGCCTTTTCCTATCTGATACAGATCAAAATCTGAACCGTTAGAAGTTACATCAAGGAAATCCGGCATATTATCTCCATCTGTATTTTTAATTGGATATTTTAGAGTTCCGGAATCCGGATAAGTTTCCAATACATCCGCCAAACCATTCTTACCTACAGCAACCCCGTTATCTATAATTCCATTATGATCCGCATCAATTTGGTTGATTACCGAGATAGGAATACCTGATTCAAACAGATCTAAAATTCCATCATTATCAGAATCCAGATCACGATAATTCGGAATAGCATCTCCCAGGATAGGAGTAATTAAAATATCACCTTCCAGGTCATCATCTTCAAATTTAGCATTCTTATCAAAATCTTCTATAGAATCCGGAATACCATCATTATCAGAATCAAAATCACAGGCATCTACCACACCATCTCCATCTGTATCCAATGTTGGCGATTTATCATTTACCACTGTACATCCTTCTGCACAATCCGGGATACCGTTACCATTATTATCAATACTATCATCACCTCCCGGGCAACGGTCAAAACAATTCGGAACCCCGTCATTATCATCATCTTTGCTGGCAAATGCATTATAGATATAGTAACTCTGAGGAATACGAACTGCGGTACCACTATTGAAAGTAATTTTCATTCTGTTAAAAGGTTTAGTAGCTTTCCCGCCTACATAAAATTTATTAGAGTTTGTGGTAAAAAAGTTACCACTGATAAGACTTCCTGAACTTGTAAAGGTCTCTGTTGCATAATTTCCATTGTACAATGTTACTGTAATGTTTTCCAGAACACTTACTCCCAAAAGATTTCCAGCTTTTTCTACCGTAAATCCAGCCATTGTATTAGCAGGAAGCATAGTGTTACTGCTTACTGTTGCAAATGCGGAGAAAATACTGAAGATAGATGCAGCCGGAACTGTTGCTGTTGCATAATTGGATGGATTGTTATCTACAATAGCTTCCGGATTTGTCATTTTAGCCAAAATAAGACCTAAGAATCCAGGCCCTGAAGTCCAGCTTGATCCAGTTACTAAATTTCCGGGTACCGCTGATCCGCTGGTTTGAATTTTATCATCACATTCACAAGAAATAGGTTCTTCGAAAGCATAATATACTTTAAGCGCTCCCAGGTTGAATCCTACTGTCTGAGTAATTTTCAATCTTACTTCATTGAAAGGCTTAGTGGTTGTTAAAGTAACCTTTTGCTTTCCGGAACCATATCCAAGAACCTTAATATTAATTAGCCCACCACCATCTGAAAGCTGTCTTGAATCCTGAAGCTGACCAAATAAATAAGTTTCAATGGTAATATTCTTTAAAAACTCAGCACTTAGCAGTTTTCCCTGATCGTCCGGTTCAATAACAAACCCTGTTCTGTTTCCTGCAGGATATACTTGGTTTTTATCTAAAACACCTACCGAATAAGATCCTAACAATCCTATCGGAAGAACTATTTTTCCATAAGAATTTTTATTTCCGTCACCAATATTTTCTTTATTCTGAACATAAGAAAGCGGAGCCAGGAAACTGCTGCTTCCGGATACATTACCATCTACACCACTTCCTGCAATGATATCATCGCAAATCCCATTGTTATCTGTAGGAACTCTTGTTGGATCAAATGCAAATGCATAATATACATTCATTGCGCTGAATACGGAAAGAACATTGGTTTGATACAATCTTACTTCATCAAACTCTTTAGAGGTTTTAAAATGTAAGAATATTCTGTTTTTACTGCCTCCAAATGCAGGTACTGATAAAAGTGTACTGCTTGTGCTGGTCTCCTGAAGAACACCATTTTTATAAGTACTGATTCTTAATGAGCTTAAAAGATCAATCGTGATAAAGCTCGTTCCCAGATCTACATTAAATCCGGTAATATACCCTGCCGGATAAATGGTATTGTTATTCTTTACAGAGATTCCATTTCCACTTATTAAAGAAGCAAAATTTCCCATACTTACACTGTTATCCAGATTGGCATCCACCACCGGATTCATGCTTCCATTATAACATGCCAGACAAATCCCGGAATTATTTACCGGTTTTGCTTCTACCCCCATTCCTCGGATTGGTTCATAACCTTGCTGTGCAAATGCTATTGCAGACATTATTAATGTCATAAGCATTACAGCTAGTTTCTCGAATAATTTTTTGGTCATTTTTTATTGTTTTATAAAGTTTGTGTTTCTAATTTTGGTTAAAGGATCTGCCATGTAAAAGTTCCTGCTCCAGTTTGCTTACATCCCACAAAGTTTCCTACTGATAAGGAGACTTCATATATAATAGTTCCTGCATTTGAGGCATCACAGGTTGGTCTTGCATTAGCTTTAATTTGTATGGCTTTACTTACTTCAAGATCTGCAAAGTTTACCGAGCTTGGAACCATATTGATTCCCACATTAGTGGTTGCAGCATTATTCTCATCAAAAAAAACCTGAGTCCCGTTTGCATATACTGTTTGCCCTGAATTAGCAGTTCCGGAAAATCCTACTACAAATGCCTTCCCTCCCACAGCTGAGCTTGCAGAACCAACTGCAATACTATTGGGGTCTACTGTATTTCCACTTCCTATCGCGATCCCTCCCTTGTTATTATGTAGATTTCCTAATGTAAGTCCTGTTGCTCCACTCACTGTATTGGAATTTCCAAATACAAAATGATTAGCTCCTGATGCTGTATTGGAATTTCCAATGATCTTTGCGCCACTTGTAGCCGAGTTATTGGCACCAATAGCCAAAGCCGGAAAATTGGCATTAATTGCAGTAGCTGTATTATTTCTTCCAATGGCAACATTGGAAGAGGTTGAATTGGTTATATTGTTTGAACCCCATGAAAAAGCTGCATAAGGACCTGATGCATCGTTAGCATTTCCACCTTGTAGGGTTCCATTTACATCAAGTATACCTTTTACATTCTTCTGAGTAGCCAAAACCAGATTCTGTCCATCACTGGTTCCCAGATAATTTCCTGTAGAAATATCTTTACCTAACGTTGCAGAAGTGGCAACCGTACCGCTGTTTCCTACTGTACGCCAATCTGCATTCAAATTTCCCCATTTAGTACCATCAAAATAATAATACCCAGGAGTTATAACATCTACAGTTTGCCCGGTAGGCGACGCCTCAGCAACGGTAACGTACACTATAGCTCCGGTTTGAGCAACAGTATAGTTCTTAGCTTTCAACTGCACTCCCGTAAGCCTTGGAGCAATAACTCCGTCAAGTTTAGCAGCATCTGATGGGAAACCCACCACATCAAATGTAGCCTGGGGTTGTCCTGTATTAATCCCAACCTGTGCAGACAAAGAAAATCCGACAGATAAAAGTGCCAATGTGAATAATTTGTTTTTCATTCTTTAGTTGATATTTGTTGTGTTTGTTTTTTAGATAGGATAATCCGATGACTATTTCATTTAAAATTGTAAATGAAACTCTACCAGGATCGAAAAAATCAGAAAATTAGTATATAGGGAAAATGGTTAGTTTATCAGGGATCTTAATGATGAACTTAAACCCATCAATAAGTTTAACGGAACTGATGTAAAATCTTTTTATTTGCCTGATAATACTTAATATATCAATATGACCAGCAAAACTTAGGGACCTCCATTTATGCCAGGTAGGAATAGATTCTAAATCCTTCATAGGCAAAAGAAAGAAATCCTTGTCATTGACAACTGGTAAACTACTTTGTAAAGAATTTTCAAAAGCGACATAAGGAACATGATCACTATAGTTTATATGATGAGAATTCATGTAATCCAGTGAACTGACAAGTTTCTGTGAAAATATACCAGATAAATACGGGTAAAGATCGGTATCAGCTGCATCATTATGGCAGAGCAACTCAGGCTCATTTACCGTTGCAGATATAATGCTAGCGTTTAGTTTTCCTATAGCCGACAGTAATAGAAGAAATACTATTTGGCCATAGGAAAGAAAATAATTTCTATCCAATTGTTGTGTTTTTTATTAATACAAATATAACAATTTTTCAAACAAAACAATATTTTAATAAAAAAAAACAAATAAAAATATTCAACAATAAAAATAAGAACAATAAAACATATTAAAATATGAATAATAAATAATTATAACAAAATATAATATGATACAATGCAAAAATATTCAAATACATTTATAGATAAAAATTTACGTTTAATTACAAAGAGTAACAAAAAAGCCTGAGCAAATGCTCAGGCTTCTTATATTTATAATAAAATTGAAATTATTTCAATTCTACTTCAGCACCAGCTTCTTCTAATTGCTTCTTAAGAGCTTCAGCTTCGTCTTTAGATACACCTTGCTTCAATGGAGCAGGAGCACCGTCTACGATATCTTTAGCTTCTTTAAGACCAGCACCAGTTAAATCTTTTACTAATTTAACGATAGCTAATTTAGAAGCACCTGCAGACTTAAGAATTACATCGAATTCAGTCTTTTCTTCAGCAGCTTCACCTGCAGCTCCACCTGCAACTACTACAGCAGCAGCAGCTGGCTCAATTCCGTACTCATCCTTAAGGATAGCAGCTAATTCGTTTACGTCTTTTACAGTTAGGTTTACTAGCGTTTCAGCTAAATTTTTTAAATCTGACATTGTTGTAATGTTTTTGTTGATTATTTATTTAATTTTTTGAGTATAATTATTCAGCACTTGTTTCTTCAGTGCTTTCTGCAGCAGCTTCTGGAGCTTCAGCAGGAGTTTCTTCTACCGCAGGAGCAGCTTCTTCAGCTTTAGCTTCTACAGTTTCAGGTTTGTTTTGAAGAGCAGAAACAACTCTTTGGATTGGAGACTGAAGTAATCCGATGATTTCACCGATCATTTCTTCTCTAGACTTGATGTTAGCCAACATATCTAGGTTGTTGTCACCAATATAGAAAGTTTCTTGAACAAAAGCAGACTTTAAAGCTGGCTTTTCTTCTTTCTTTCTGAATCCTTGGATAAGTTTCGCAGGAGCGTTAGCTGTATCAGCAATCATTAATGCTGAATTTCCTTTGAAAGATGGGAACATTTCAGAGTAATCTACTCCTTCAATTTGCTCCATTGCTTTTTGTAAAAGTGTATTTTTTACAACTTTTACTTTGATATTTTGTTTGAAAGCCTGTCTTCTGAAATCTGAAGATTTACCAGCGTTCAAACCTTCTAGATCTGCTACGTATACTACTTTTGCATCCTGAAGCAAATCTTTGATCTCTTGTATCGCTACAACTTTTTGGTCTTTTGTCATTGTCTTAGGATTAAATATTAGTTAACAGATTTAGTATCAATTGCAATACCTGGGCTCATTGTAGAAGACAAATAGATAGACTTCACATAAGTTCCTTTAGCAGCAGTTGGTTTCATTTTGATCAATGTCTGGATTAATTCCTGAGCATTTTCTTTGATCTTAGCAGCATCGAAAGATACTTTACCAATACCAGCATGGATGATACCATACTTATCTACTTTGAAATCAATTTTACCTGCTTTTACTTCAGTTACTGCTTTACCAATTTCCATAGTTACAGTTCCTGATTTAGGGTTTGGCATTAAACCTCTTGGACCTAATACTCTACCTAATGGACCTAATTTACCCATTACAGCTGGCATCGTTACGATAACGTCAACGTCTGTCCAACCTTCTTTAATTTTTTGTAAATATTCGTCAAGACCTACATAGTCAGCACCAGCAGCTTTAGCTTCTGCTTCTTTATCTGGAGTTACTAAAGCTAAAACTTTAACATCTTTACCAGTACCATGAGGAAGAGATACAACACCTCTTACCATTTGGTTTGCTTTTCTTGGGTCTACACCTAATCTTACAGCGATATCTACAGAAGCATCAAACTTTGCAGTGTTCACTTCTTTTACAAGAGCTGAACCTTCTTCAAGGTTATAGAATCTTCCTTTTTCTACTTTGCTTAAAGCTTCCTTTTGCTTTTTAGTCAATTTTGCCATTTCTAATAGTTTTAAGCGTTAAAAGTTGGTTTAGTTCCTGTTACTCTTAATCCCATAGATCTAGCAGTACCTGCAACCATAGAAACTGCAGAGTCCATTGTAAAACAGTTAAGATCCGCCATTTTATCTTCAGCGATTTTCTTTACTTGTTCCCAAGTTACAGAACCTACTTTGTTTCTGTTTGGTTCACCAGAACCTCCCTTGATCTTAGCCGCATCCATTAACTGAATTGCTGCAGGTGGAGTTTTAATAACGAATTCAAAAGATTTGTCTTCGTATACTGTAATTACTACAGGTAAAACTTGCCCTGGCTTATCTTGGGTTCTTCCGTTAAATTGCTTACAAAACTCCATGATGTTCACACCTGCAGAACCCAATGCTGGACCTACTGGTGGAGAAGGGTTAGCTGCGCCACCTTTCACCTGAAGCTTTACCATTTTAAAGACTTTCTTAGCCATTGTTTGTTTTTTAAATTTGAATAATTAATGAGTTTGGAAGCATTTATTATTCAGCAGGTTATCGCACTCACCTATGATAAGCCTACTTTTTGGACTGCAAAAGTATAAAATATTTTTGAAACTACAAACGGATATCACTGATTTTTAAAAAGTTTTAAAAAAATAATTGATATTCATAAATTCAGATTTCATATTTTCAGGCTGATGAATGCATTTTCCTGTCCTGCAATAAAAAAGGAGAACAGATATCTGCTCCCCTTCTTCCTCATTGAACTATTACTATTATGAAATTACTTTATGATAAACTTTATACTTTCTTCTTTTATCTTTATAATATAAGTTCCTTTAATCAGATCTTTAACATCAATTACTCCTTGTTTCATCAGTCCGGATTTCACCAATTGTGCTGCTATATTATAAATTTTAAAATCCTGATCTTTCAATCCATCTATATGAATAACATCTACAGCAGGATTCGGATACACCCTAACATTGGCTTTTTTTACTGAAATATCATCTGTCCCCATTGTACCATTAGGCAAAATCAGATTCTGTGCATAAACTCCCATAGGTACGCCTTCTGTATTTTTGGCTTCCTGAAATACAATCACCCCCTGTCCATTGGTAGGTCTTAAAACCGTTGTATATGCTTTAGATGCAGGAAAGGTTGCCATAGGAAGATATTGCTGAGGCCATTCAAAATCACCGTTATCTTTTAACAGAACGGCATTCAGAGATACATTCAACGCAGTACCTTCTTTTTTCTGTACCACAAAATAGGGTTTGTCATTTACCAACTGCAGGTTGCTGTAATGGTACATCGATATATTATCTACCGGAAATACCTGTTTGGCATGATCTGTAAATAATCTGGCCCCGGTATTCTTATCAAATTTCTGCACAAACTCGCCATTTTCTCCCTGAGATGAAGAGCTGTAGTTAGCAATAGACCATACATAAGAAGAGCCAGGAGCAAAAGCAATCTTCATATCTTTTTCAAAAAAGGTTTGATTGGTATCAAAATCTACTCCGTAAACACCCCATGGAAGAGTACCATCTGTATTCACTCTTTGAAGGTAGCCGTCAAATCTCATATTTTCACCGGTACTGTATCCGTAATACACTACACTTCCATCCACTGCTCCAGTATATTTCGCATTATAAGCGGTAGATTTAGTGGTAATCTGCCGGGCTCTCTCCCAAATCAATCCTCCGTTGTTCAGATTGAGCTTCTGAGCAAACAAATAGCTTGTAGTACCAAAAGAGACTTGTTTATGGAAAATAAGTTCGCACTCATCTCCATCCAGTTTAAAGAGATCGGCAGGAATTGTATTTTTAGTAGCATCATCAGAAATCATCTGAACTGGTGTTGTCCATAATGCCTGACCGGTTGTACTGAACTTCTGAACTTTAGTATATTTTTGGCTTGGAGGAAAATAGGCTACCACAATATTTCCATCAGATAATGGAAGAATTGCAGGCAGATAAGCTTCACCCAAACTAATTCCATTAGGCCAAACTGATGCTCCCTGAGGGGTAATTTTAAAAACAAATCCGGGAGTGCCGGCACCTGTTCCCGTAACCCCAATATAAAGATTGTCTGATGCATCTACAGCCGTTTTTTCCATAACGGTATAAGTTCCCATAGGAATCTGATCGGAAACTTTAATTCCATTAGGCCCTAATTGTTTATTTCCAGCCTGATCCAGAATCTGAACCCAAAGCTCAAAATTCACGGGTGCCGGTACACTTTTCCAGAATCCAATATATGTTTTCCCATCACTCATTGTTTCAGCAAAAGAGCTTCCTTGTGCCGTTGTTACCAGAAGATTCTGATCCAGTGCAGGATTCCATTGTGCTTTTCCCATAAAACCTATGGAAAGCCCTATAAAAAGAGTAAGTAATTTTTTCATTGTGGTATTGTTTTAAATAGGAAACAAAGGAATACAATGTCCTTTAACCTTATTAAAAATACCCCACACAATTACCACATAACAGAAAAAAAGTACCACATTATTTCCACACACCAAAACATAAACCATTACAATACAACTAATTATAATTCATTCAAATATTGAGCAAGATCTTCTTTTGTATTGGTAAGATTCATTTTTTTTCTTAACCGTGTTCTTGAATTTTCAATGGTTTTGGGAGTTACATTCAGCAGGTTTGAAATTTCTTTTGTGGATAATTTGAGCTTCAGCATGGCTGCAAGCCGTTTATCATAATTGGTTAATCCGGGATGTTTCTTATCCAGATTTTCGTAAAAAGATTCATGAATATTCAGGAAATGGTATTCAAAATCTCCCCATGAATCATTTTTAGTATTCAGTTTAATTTCGTTAATAATTCTTGAGACTTCATTCAGCTCGCTGTCTTTAAGCTTAGATTTCAAAACATTTACCTGCTCCAGTAATGATTTAAAGATCTCCTCAATTTTAGATTGCTCCATAGACTTATAAACCAGCATTTTTTCTTTCATCTGGTTATCTATTCCCAGTTGCTTTTCACGGTTTTCTATTAACTTTTTCTCAAGACGGAGCTTTTCTGCCTTGTTCCTGAAATTAATAAGTAATAAAATACTGATTACTATAACCAAAACGAGAATAATAAACATTACCACATACAGCATGTTCTTTTTATCCTGTTCTATTTTATCAAGTTTTTTTTGCAGTTCATAGTCATGCTGCACTTTGAGACGCTCTACATTAACTGCTTTTTCTTCTATATTCAGCAAATCCCGGATAGAGTCATATTTTTTAAAGGTTTCTGCAGAATGTTTATAATCCTTATTCAGCTGATAGGCTTTATAAAGGGTTCTTAAATAATTGGTATTATCAAAATTCACTCCATCAGAGGTTATATATTTTCCCACATTTTGGGCATAGAGCAAAGCTTTTTCCGGATTTTGTGTTTCGATATAAAAATTAGCAAGGTTGTAATTCACCTGATAATTTGATTTGTGATCTTCAATACCATTTTTTTCTAAAATGGTATTGGCTTCCAACAGATAATCTTCGGCCTTGATATGGTTTCCTTCGAGAAAATTGAGCTTACCAAAATTTGAAAAGACGAATGCTTTTAAAACAGGATTATCATACGTTTCAATAGCTTTTAATCCTTCTTCAAAATAATATCTTGATGAGTCCAGTTTTGACAAAACCAGATAAGCGTTCCCTAAATTATTAAGAGCCTTGACGGTTTCTGTCTGCTGCTTTTTTTTCTGATAAAAATTCAATAATTTCCTGTAATAAGTAATGGCTTTTCTGGTATCGTTAAGCTGCGAATAGGTATAGGCAAAAACACCATCTATCTTTGCCGTTTTTCCTTCATCTTTTCCCCAGAATATATGGTATGCTTTATTGGCATAATCCAGGGCCAGATCAAAATAATTGACATCGCTATAGATTTTCGCTGTTTCAAGGTAAAAGTCTCCCAGATCATTATCACCAACACTTTTTCTTGCCTGTTGTATATTAGCTTCTGCCTTTTTCCAGTCCTTAAACTTTAATTGGTTGGCAGCATTCAAATATTGCTCATATTCTTTTTTCTCCTGTCCGAAGTACAGTACAAATGAAAGCAATAGCAACCATGTAAAAGGTAGTCTTTTTCCCATTTCAAATATAATTCCATATAAAATTATAAAATCATTTGAAAAAACAGAAACAAATCACCACCAAAGCTAATAATCTGGTAAGATAGTATCCTTAAAGATCATCAAAATAAAAAACCAGACTATCATTTTTCAATAGTCTGGCCCCTTAAAATCAAATATTTCTTTGCTACATTAAAACCCTGATGGCTTATTAATTGTTTGTGTAGAACCGGTAGTTCCTCCTAAATCCGCATTAACATCACTGATATTATGCTTTGTGATAAGCCTTTTGTAGGCCATTAGATAAAGGTCTAACGTAAAATTATTATAATCTCTTGCCAGCCCCGTAGAGGTATTAGCAATAATCCTGCTGTCTGTAAATTTGGCTTTTACATGCCAGGTTCCATTACTTTTAAATGCAACCACATCCGGAGATCCCTGTTTATTGTCATTCACTCCATTATTTCCATAATCAAGCATTACGTTAGTATTTCCATTACTAAGTTTGAAGGAATAATTATGAAGCACAACCAGGAAATTATTGGCATCTATTTTAGTATCATAATCTGTAACTCCATCTCCCGATACATTGGTTAAGCTAAGTTTGATGTAATTGAATAGCCCGCTGCTTTCTAAATTCGGATCATAAAGCTGTAATGCATTTTCAGATGTCGCCAGAAAGCTACCTCCTGTCATGGTAGGCTCTCCCGGATTTCTAAGATATAGAGAATTGGTATATGTCTTTCCGTTTACATCAAGCGTTTCTGTAGGTGTATCTGTTTTGATTCCTACTTTCCCGGTTTGAGCGTTCAAAAGTACACCCAATCCTATCATCATTGTAATATAAATTTTTCTTATCATGTTTTTATTATTGAAGCCCAGGAGGCGTATTGGTTGATACTCCGGAATAAGAAGCCGCAGCTGAGACTGAACCTTCAAATGTTCCCCAGTCTTTTACGAGTGATTTTTCAAATACATTTAATGTCAATGTCCAGGTTCCGTTTTGTGCATTTACTGTCCCTGCACCTTTAAAACTTAAGTTAATGGCCTGATAATTCTTTCCTCCTTGTTGTACTTTTGTTACCTCAGTAGAATAAGCTCCATACAGTCTTGAAGTGGATGTTGTTGTAGCAGAAACGGCATCACTAAAAACAGCCCCTGTAATTGCTACAACATATTTATCAGCATCTAAACCTGTATTCAGGTTTACTACTTCATCCTGTTTTGCATTTTTCAACACTACAGTATACATATTTACCGGTGCCACATTTCGAAGTGTAATATCAAGAAGCTTTACTTTTCCTACAGGAGAAGAATCTTTTGAGCGGGTAAGCAATAAATAATTTCCTCTTGCTGTTGTATTTTCGGTATCAATTAAATAAGATTCTACAAGAGTTTCTCCTTCTACATCAAGAGTTCCTTTTGGATTAGCTGTATTAATTCCTATCTGGGCTTTCAAACCTAAAGTGGCAGCAGCTACAAAGAATAGCGATATAATTTTTTTCATTTTAGTGTTTTTATTGAATTAAAGGAGCTGCAGCAGCACCGGTTGTAGAAGATCTAAGATCCTGAGTGGAATTGAATTCTTTTGCATAGGATCTGTCATACACCAACAGGTTCAAGGTCCATTCTCCGGTAGGCAAATTTGAAGTTGGAGAGAATCCTTCATAATCCGCTTTTAATTTCCAGGTTCCATTTGTAGAATATGCAAAGATTTGTGGAACAGGTGTCAGCCAGTCTGCTGTATTTGTTCTTACAGGCTGAGTAAATCCGAAAGAAGAAATTACCACTAAGAATTTACTAGCATTGATTTTTGTATCAAACTCCCTAACCCAGTCCTTATTGGAAGGGTCACAGGTTATTTTAAACTGAATGATATTGATGGGAGCAGGAGAATTCGGTACAAAAGAATCATTGTAAGCCGTAATTTTATTTTCCGGTGCCGGGGATTTAATAATAAAAGTATAATTTTCATCTGCCCCCAGTTTTTCCATTGGTTTTTTGAAAACAATACCGGATGTTTTCATTGTTCCGTTCACTGTTAGTTCCTTCTCGGGTTTGGCAGTATTAATTCCCACTTGGGCATTAATCAATACTGCTGAACCCAATGAAAGGATCATCGAAATAGTTTTTGTCATTTTTCGGTTATGTGTTTGCTATAGGTCTTTATTCACCACATCTCATTATTCACGACTCAGGTTTTTAATTAAAAACACAAAAGATCTGCTGTGCATCTGTAAAAGTGCACTTAATGAGAAAAACAATAAGTTTTATGGGTAATTGCCGAATAAGTTACAAGAATTATGCCAGCAAAAGTAGATTAATCCTTAAAAAACCTTAAACAAACGCTTATCCCCCGAAAGTGAAAATTAAATCCAGGCAAAGCACCATATAGAAGCGGTTAACCACGATCTATTTATTCTATTTTTAATAAAATAATTACATAAATTTTATCAAAAATTAAATTAAAAAGAGAAAAACAATGCTTTTTTTAATAATAATGAATTATTCTCAAAGGGAATATAGGATAAATTATGTACTTATTATATCCTGCGAACTAACTTATCGCAACTTTAATAGTAGCAGTAGTAAACAAAAAAAGACTGCTTAATAGCAGTCTTTTTATATTATGTAAGTAATTATTATACTTTTTCTACTTGCATGTAGCTTAGCTCCATTGGAGTTTTTCTACCGAAGATCAATACTGAAACTTCAATTTTCTTTTTGTCTTCAAGAATCTTCTCAACTGTACCGTTGAATCCGTTGAAAGGACCATCGATCACTTTTACGTTTTCACCTACTACATATGGGATCTCAACATCGCTTGCAAATTCTGAAAGTTCATCCATTCTTCCAAGCATTCTGTTCACTTCTGATTTTCTCATTGGAACAGGATCTCCACCTTTTGTTAAACTTAAGAAAGAAATAACTCCAGGGATGTTTTTGATTACGTGAGGAATCTCTCCCATCAGGTCAGCTTCAATCATTAAGTATCCAGGATAATAAGGTCTTTCTTTAGGAACTTTTTTACCGTTTCTAATTTGGATTACCTTTTCCATAGGAATAACCACCTGAGTAACGTACTGCTCAAACCCTAGACGTTTGATTTCTGTCTCAATATAGTTTTTCACTTTATTTTCCTGTCCGCTGATTGCTTTCAGCACATACCATTTCAATTCGCTCATTATGGGAAAATACTTTTAATTAATTGAACAAGTTGATTAGCATTCCAATGATGTTGCTGATTGCTTTGGAAAACAATTCATCAACTCCAAAAGTAAATAATGCCAGAATCACTGTCGCAATAGTCACTACAATTGTAGACGACTGAAGGTCAGCCCATTTTGGCCATTCAACTTTATGTCTGAATTCGTTATAAGAACCTTTTAAAAAATCGACAAATGAACTCATAATTTATATTTGCACGGGCACAAGGATTCGAACCCTGATCAACGGTTTTGGAGACCGGTATCCTACCATTGGACGATGCCCGTAGTTAAAAAGCTTCCGATAGTTTCCTTTCGGAAGCTTATTTATTTTAAGATGATTAGTCTAAGATTTCAGTAACCTGACCTGAACCAACTGTTCTACCACCTTCTCTGATCGCGAATCTAAGACCCTCGTTAAGAGCGATTGGTTGTAACAATTCTACAGTGATCTCTAAGTTATCACCAGGCATTACCATTTCTACACCTTCTGGTAAGAAGATCTCACCTGTAACGTCAGTAGTTCTTACGTAGAACTGAGGACGGTATTTGTTGTGGAATGGAGTGTGACGTCCACCTTCTTCTTTAGAAAGGATATAAACAGATGCTTTGAATTTTTTGTGTGGCTTCACAGAATCTTTCTTAGCGATAACCATACCTCTCTTGATGTCAGTTTTTTCAATACCTCTCAACAATAGACCTACGTTATCACCAGCTTCACCTCTGTCTAGGATTTTTCTGAACATCTCAACTCCTGTAATAGTAGAAGTTAATTTTTCTTCACCCATACCAACGATATCAACTGGATCACCAGTATTGATAACACCAGACTCGATTCTACCTGTTGCTACAGTACCTCTACCTGTAATAGAGAATACGTCTTCGATTGGCATCAAGAATGGCTTCTCAGTATCTCTTACTGGCTCGTCAATCCACTCATCAACTGCATCCATTAATGCTTCAACAGTTTTGAACCACTTATCATCTGAGTTACCTTCAGTAGCTGCAGTAAGTGCTCCAAGAGCTGAACCTTGGATTACTGGAGAGTTATCTCCATCAAAGTCATAAGTAGCTAATAGATCTCTAAGTTCCATTTCAACAAGCTCTAACAATTCTGGATCATCCACCATGTCAACTTTGTTCATGAAAACAACGATCTTAGGTACGTTTACCTGACGGCAAAGTAGGATATGTTCTCTAGTTTGAGGCATTGGACCATCAGTTGCAGCACATACTACGATAGCTCCATCCATCTGAGCAGCACCAGTTACCATGTTCTTAACATAGTCGGCGTGACCTGGACAGTCAACGTGAGCATAGTGTCTTTTTTCAGTTTCATACTCGATGTGAGCAGTATTGATAGTGATCCCTCTTTCTTTTTCTTCTGGAGCAGAGTCAATTGAAGAGAAGTCTTTTTTCTCAGCAAGACCTTTGCTAGCTAATACAGCAGAAATAGCAGCTGTAAGAGTAGTTTTACCATGGTCAACGTGACCAATAGTACCAATGTTCAAGTGTGGTTTGTTACGATTAAACGTTTCCTTTGCCATGATTTAAAATTATTTATTTATTGTTTTTCAAATTTTCGGTGTGCAAATATAATGAATTTTTAAATACCAAAAACTTTTTATTAAAAAAACTTTCAATATTCTCATCCGATGAAGGACAAACCTTATATTTCGATGCATTGAGACTGCAAATTTACACAATTTTCCGGATTGAAAAAATCTTTGTGAAACCTTTTACAGCTCCATTTACAGAAAAGCCTGAAATACAGAATATTTCAGGCTCAATTAATATATAAAATGAAAGATAATCAGGCTTGGCTTAGCCTTTTAGTTCTGTTAAAAATCCAGAAAATGATGGGAAAAATAAGCAATGTAAGTACGGTAGCAGTTATAAGGCCTCCAATAATTACAATGGCTAAAGGCTTTTGGGACTCAGATCCAATTCCCGTAGACAATGCAGCCGGCATCAATCCTATAGAGGCCATAAGAGCAGTCATAATTACAGGTCTGGTCCTTGATTTTACTCCGTTTAGTATAGCATTATCTAGATCCAGCCCGTTTTTAACATTCTGGTGAAATTCAGTAATAAGGATAACCCCGTTCTGTATACAGATTCCCAGAAGAGCGATCATTCCTACCCCTGCAGAGATCCCGAAATTGATACCGGTAACATGTAAGGCTATAATACCTCCGATCAACGCAAAGGGAACATTCGCCAATACAAGGAGAGAATCCTTCATATTTCCAAACAGAATAAACAAAAGGAAAAAGATCATCAGAATACTTACCGGAACTACCTGGGCCAATCTGTGTGAAGCACGCTGCTGATTCTCAAACTGCCCGGTCCACCCTACAGAGTATCCATCCGGAAGCTCAATGGTAGCCACTTTTTTCTGTGCATCAGCAATAGTACTCCCCAAGTCACGGTCACGAA
>NZ_MAYF01000091.1 GCF_001684955.1 Chryseobacterium contaminans
TTTCCTGGTATCGTTACTTCTGATAAACTGATTGCTGTTGTCATCCTGTAAGGATCTAAACATAGGATGGGAAATAATGAGTATGGAAATAATTGTGGATAGCATTATCTGGATGCCAACGGGATGACAAAGAGGAGTGAATACTGACAAATTAAAGTGCCATACAAAATATCTATCATTTATTGTTCATTACTCATTACTCATTACTCATAATAAAAAGGTGTAATTCATTTTATAAACCAATAATCTTCATTCATACAAATCCCTAGCCCCGATAGTAACGGTTACCCCGCAACAGGGAGTTGGAGAGTTTGAGGGTTTGAGGGTTGGAGAGTACGGGCGTGAGGAGTATGAGTGGATAGCGGGAGATAGCTCCTGATAAATATATGGATATATTATTAGGCTTTAGGATATTTTATTATTTGGGTTGTTTTATTGTAAACTTTATTGAAATCATACTGTTTTTTTGTTTTTTAATGGGTAAATTATGTAACTTAGTCATATTAAAATGATTACGAATCTAAAATATACATTCTATGAAAAAACATTTATTCCCTTTATTTTTACTCTTGTTAGGTGGAAATACATACGCCCAGCAGGATTTTTATGCTATTGCAGGAAAGGATACTCAGGCGATTAATTTCAGTGATTTCCGTGCGATAGATGCTATGAATGGAACTTCCGGAGAAAAGGTTTTTACGGCTGATTCATCTGCAAAGGTTATTTCTCAGATCAGAAGAGGATTAGTGTCTGAGGACAAAAATTCTTTTAATAACTCCCAGGCGGTAACGATGGCAGCATTGGCTTATGATTCTTCAAACAATAATCTGATATACATGCCAATGTTTTCTTCTAATATCTATGTTTTGAATCCACAAACTAAGGAAATTACTTTAGTAGAAAATAATATTGTGAGAGTAACATCTTGTGATATTAATTCCCATATCACAAGAATGACCGTTGGTTTTGATGGGAATATTTATGCTGTTAATAATTCAGGAACACAGCTTATACAGATCAGCAAAAAAGGTGGACAGTATGCGGTTAATGATCTTGGAATCATAAAGGATGATGCTACTAATGGTAAAAATTCATTCACTACAATAGAAACAGGATTTGGGGGAGATATGGTTGCTGATACAGATAATAATTTCTATATTTTTGCAGCTTCTGGAAATGTCTTTAAAGTATCTCCTAAAGAATTAAAAGCAAAATTTGTGGGTAAAATTGCAGGGATTCCTGATAACTACTCTGTTAATGGTTCTGCTGTAAATGCGAAGGGAAAAGTGGTGATTGCAAGTGCAAAAGGAGCTCCTTTATATGAGGTGGATCTTACTACTTTACAGGCTAAGATGCTTCCTGGAGAACAGAATTTACATATTTACGATCTAGCCAGTAAGTATTTTGTGAATGACAGAGTTTCTGT
Source organism: Chryseobacterium contaminans (assembly GCF_001684955.1). GTDB lineage: Bacteria > Bacteroidota > Bacteroidia > Flavobacteriales > Weeksellaceae > Chryseobacterium > Chryseobacterium contaminans. The sequence continues at coordinate 1,427 of NZ_MAYF01000091.1, forward strand.
AAACAATACATTATTAACTAATCTGGATATTTATCCTACCAGGGTTAATGAACAGTTTGTAAATGTTCATGTTAATGATAAGCATGTAAAAGGGAATATCAAGTTGAATGTTTTTGATATGTCTGGTAAAAATGTAATGACCGAAGGACTATCTGTTAAAGATGGATCACTGGATCAGAAGGTTTACTTAAAAGGGCTGATTAATGGAGCTTATATTGTAAACATAGCTGATGAATCGGGAAAAGTAATATTGAATAAGAAAATTCTTATTACTGAGTAAACGGCTAAATGTAATCTATAGATATTAGACTTATTATAAAAGCCTTTTCAATCTTATTGAGAAGGTTTTTTAATGATTATTTGATATTCAACAAGTTTTATTTTTCGATATTAAAATGTACTTTTATAAAAAAATATAGATGAAGCTATACTTTAATGTAGGATATATTGTAAAAGCCGGAGAAAATCTGCAGTTGGTAATTCGAGAAGAAGGTACTGCGGCTCATATCCATACGATGTTTTGTGCAGAGAATGGTTTATGGAAATGTGAAGTGGATTATTTTTCCAGATCCATTTCTTATCAGTACAGGGTTATTAATGAAAAAGGAAATGTTTTAAGAGAAGAGTTTGTTCAGCATCATCTTAATTTTCCACATAATTATAAGGAGTTTATCATTTTTGATGAATGGAATAATAAAAACTTCCCTGAGAATTATTTAAATAATAAAATTCTTTATAACAAGCTGCACGACTTTACTCCGGAGAAATCTGTAATTTTAAAAAAGCATACTCATTTATTCAGGCTGGAGGCTCCTATTTATAATAAGGATTGGAGGATTGTATTGTTTGGAAATACATCATCCTTAGGAAATTGGGATTATAACAGGGTGGTTCCATTGCATCAGACTGATTTTGGTCTTTGGGAAGTGTCTGTTGAAATTCCTGAAAATGAATTTATAGAGTTTAAATATTGCATTTACGATACTAAAGAAAACAGGGTAATAGATGTTGAAACCGGAGAAAACAGATGTACGGTTACTAATCCGCTACCAGATGTATTGCAAATTGTTTCCAACCATTATTTCAGATTTAAAGGGTATCAGATGTATCATGATGCCGGAGTTGCTGTTCCTGTATTTTCTTTGAGAAGTGAAGAAGGATTTGGCGTAGGAGAGTTTTCAGATCTTAAAAAACTAGCAGACTGGGCAAAGGAAACAAACCTCGGAATTATCCAGATTCTTCCTATCAATGATACTACTGCAAATTATTCATGGACGGATTCTTACCCCTATGCAGCAGTATCTGTATATGCTTTACATCCCCAATATATTTCATTAGAAAAACTCGAATTTTCCTTACCGAAAGAATTAGTTAAAGAATATGAAGCTGATAAAGAGGCTTTAAATACTCTTGATCTTATTGATTATGAAAAAATGATCGAAGGGAAATGGAAGTATTTGAAAGCTGTGTTTTATGCTGAAAAAGATAAAATTTATAAAGACAAAAACTTCAAAAAATTCATAAAGGATAATGAATACTGGTTGGTTCCTTATTCGGCATTCTGTGTTTTAAGGGATAAATATAAAACCCCTAATTTCAACGAGTGGAAAACTCATAAAAAATATATCGCAGGAAAGATCAGTCAGTTTTTTACAGCAAAAAGTAAAGATTATGATCTTTCAATGCTTCATGCCTGGGTACAGTATCAGCTTCACGTTCAGTTGAAGGATGCTGTGGATTATACCCATAATCTTGGGGTTTCTTTAAAAGGAGATTTACCAATTGGGATCTACAGATATTCTGTTGAAGCCTGGACTGAACCGGAACTTTTCGGCATGGACTTTCAGGCTGGAGCACCACCAGACCAATTTACAGAACTAGGGCAAAACTGGGAATTCCCTACCTATAACTGGGAGGCAATGAAAGCTGACGATTATAGATGGTGGAAAAACAGATTCAAGGCATTAGAACAGTATTTTGATGCTATGAGAATTGACCATATTTTAGGCTTCTTTAGAATATGGAGAATGCCAATCACTGCTGTACAAGGTATTTTAGGATATTTTTATCCTGCTGTTCCTATTGTTCCGGATGAATTTAAAGCTTGGCAGATTCCGTTTACATTTGACAGATATTGTAAACCGTTTATCAATAATGAAATCTTATGGAAATATTTTGCGGCAGATAGCGGAAAGGCTCTCGCATTTATGGATCGTAAGGAAGATGGAACCTATTCCTTTAAAGAAGAATTTAACACCCAAAGAAAACTGGTAGATTTCTTTAAGAAAAACCCATATGGGCCGCTTGAGGATAAACTCATTTCACTTTGCGCTAATGTGTTGTTTTTACCGGAAGAAAGAAACGGACAAACAGTGTATCATCCAAGGTTCAATGTTTATAATACGGAATCTTATCAATATCTACCGGAATCTGAACAGAAAAGTATTTATGACCTGTATCACGATTACTTCTTCAGAAGGCAGGATCATCTTTGGTATGAAAAAGCAATGGAAAAACTTCCTGTGATCCTGAATGCTACTAAAATGCTGATCTGTGGAGAGGATTTGGGTATGGTGCCTTCCTGTGTACCGGTTGTAATGGATGAGCTGGCAATTATTGCCCTTAAAGTTCAGCGTATGCCTGCAGAGAACATTCCATTCTACGATCCAAGATATGCCAATTATATGAATGTGGTTACTGCCTCTTCCCACGATAGTTCAACGTTGAGACAATGGTGGAAAGAAGATCCGGCTTTAACGCAGAGATATTTTAATCAGCAATTGGTTCAGTATGGAAAAGCTCCTGCAGAACTTACTCCGGATCTGGCAGAGATCATCATGAAGCAGCATTTATACAATGAATCTATGCTGGCTATTTTCCCTATTCAGGAATTCTTTGCTACGGATGCTAAACTAACCAATCCTAAAGCGGATCATGAAAGGATTAATAATCCTGCTGTTTTCCCACATTATTGGCGCTATAGAATGCACATAAAACTGGAAGAACTTAAAAACCAGAAAGTTTTCAATGAAAAAATTGCTCACTGGGTAAAAGATAGTGGCAGGAGATAAATTTAACACTTGATTATCAATTAGTTAATAATATTTTAAAAGAAGTTAGATCTTAGGATTTAACTTCTTTTTTGTATTTGTATCAAAAAGATAGAATTAAGATATTCTGCTATATATTAACCAATTAACGACTATAGAGATGAAAAAAATATTTTTGGGATTAGCTTTTGGGTTGGGCGTTTTAGCGTCTGCTCAGCAATATCCGAATAATGGTTGGGGAGATGATGGTTATTATCAGAATGGAAATGGCTATTATAGCGACGAGGATGACAGGAATTACTTCCCTGATGATTACTATTATAATTATCCTCAGGACTATTATCCAGGTGATTATTACCAAAGCTATTATAACGATTACAGAAACAGTATTATCAATATCGACTGGAACGGCTTCTTTGTACAAAACAGATTGAGCCGTTGGCAGGTAGACCAGATTATCAGACTTAACAATCTGTATGCAAGTTTTGCAGCATGGGATAATTTCTATAGATATAATCCGGACAGATGGTATTATGATAGATTCTATGCCCTGGAAAGAATTATGGGACCAAGAATTTTCGTGGTTTTCCAGAATAATTATTACAGAGGAGCGAGTCCTATTGTATACTTTCAAAATTACAGAAGGACGTATTATGCTCCAAGATATGCTGTAATGCCAAGATATAGAAATGTAAACATCAATATTTACAGAGTAGACCGCTCAAGGGTAAGAAGAATGGATAATCCTACCTTTGAAGTAATCAGAGGAAGCAACAGGCCAGATAATGGCTTTAGAAACTCATCAGGATCAAATGATGGTTTTAGAAATAATAATTCCGGTGGTTTTAGAGGAAACTCTGATAACCGTGAATTTAGAAGAAATTCAGATAATGAAGGCTTCAGGAATAATAATTCGGGAGGCTCTAGAGGAAACTCTGATAATAACGGATTCCGTAGAAACTCTGAAAACGGTAGTTTTAGAAATAATAATGGAGGGTTTAGAGGCAATAATGAAGTGAGAAGAGAAGCGGCTCCATCAAGAGAAAATAATGGTGGTTTCAGAGGAAACAGTGGTGGTTTCAGACAGCAAAGATCTGAAAATTCTTCACCAGGTCGTGGTAATAGTGGAGGCTTTAGAGGAAGCCTGGTAAGGAATTAATTTTCATATATTATATTTAAGTGGTGTGAAGGACAGGTTTTTATAATCTGTCCTTTTTTTTGTTTGTTTATTGATTTATTTTTGTTAAAAATTAACATTATTTATGAATATGTTAATTTAACCTATGGTTTGATACTGAATCAAAAAGGTATAATAACAATTAATTAAATTTTAAAAAGATGAAAAAATTAGTTTTAGCAATAGCATTTATCGGAATAGGAAGTTTTGCAATGGCACAACAGACAACTCCGCAGGACAGGGAAGCAAAAAGAGCAGAAATGCAGCAGAAAATGCAACAAAAAGAACAGGAACATCTTGCGCAGATGCAGAAAGACCTTAACCTTAATGCTTCACAGGTGGCACAAATAAAGACGCTACATGAAACGAGAAAAGCCGAAATGAAAGCTGAATTTGAAAAGAATAAAGAAGTAAGACAGGCTAAAATGGAAGAAATGAAGGCTAAAAGAGCACAAATGGATGCTGATATGAAGAAGATCCTCACTCCTGAACAATATGATAAATGGCAGGCTGACAGAAAAGCTAAAATGGAACAGAAAAGAATGGTAATGAAGGAAAGAAAGATGATGAAAAAGCCAATGAATACAGCTGCTCCTGAAGTAAAATAACAATTTATAATTTTGATTTTTTAATGTGTAAAGGATGGAATTTTTTCCATCCTTTTTGTATTAATTTTCCGTAAAACTTTTGATTTCGGGCTTTTATTCCCTATTTTTGAATATAAATTCAATACTTATGGTTAGCGAAAAAATTGCAAAATTAATTAACGAACAAATTGCCCACGAACAATACGCCGCTCAATATTATCTTTCAATGTCTGCATGGTTTTCAGGAAAAGACCTTGATGGTATTGCAAATTACTTCAGAGTACAGAGCAAAGAAGAATTAATGCACGCTGATAAAATGTTTGATTATCTGAATGACGTAGGCGGAGAAATCATCATTGGAGAAATTCCAAAACCTCCACACGAGTTCGAAAATGCAACGGATATTTTTGAAAAAGCATTAGCACATGAGAAAATTGTAACTAAAAGTATTTTCAATATTGTAAAGAATGCCAATGAAGAAGGAGATTTTGCAACAACATCATTCCTGCAGTGGTTCATCAACGAGCAGGTAGAGGAGGAAGCAAGTGCTTCTCAGTACGTAACAAAAATCAAAATGGTTTGCGATAACCCATCTGCATTATACCTTTTTGACCAGGAATTATCACAAAGAGTGTTTACTCCGGATACAACTGCTTAAAACGTTAAAAGTTTAATAATATAAAACCGCTATTCTTTATGATAGCGGTTTTTATTTTTTTAATTTGATTAAAGAGAAAGAGTAATTGTTTTTAGTCCTGATATTAAAAATAAGCTTTACAGATAAATAATCTGTGTTTTAAGAACTTTTTTACCTAATCTTTCAAGAATATTCTTGTAGCCTTGTATCTGTTCTTCGTCCTTTCCTT
>NZ_MAYF01000092.1 GCF_001684955.1 Chryseobacterium contaminans
GTAACTTTTTATCAATGAAAGCCTGCTCTTCCCCGGTAAGTAAAATGGTTGTATTTTTATTTTCTTTTACCGAGATATTATCCCAGATATCTTTATCAAAAGCGACTCTGGGAGTTAACCCTTTTTCATCTGATTTCTTAAAAGTGTTGTAAATAAGCTCTCTACTGATTTTTCTTTCATGTTTAAGGCCTTTATAATAAGCAACATATTTATTGGCTTCAATCCTGCTCATAGCAGGAACATATACTCCTCCGTTTTTGTAAAAATCAAAAGCAAGTATTGCATTTCCTAGCTGATAGTCAAATTCTTCCCCACCTCCCGTTCTTCTTTTAACCATTGGATACTGATCCTGCAAATAATGAATTTCAAAGTAAGTAATCACCTTATCAGCCTTATTATATTTCATTTCTCCCTTCAGCTCAATGCCTAATCCTGACTTGATATTAAATGTGATTAACTGTTCATTGCCCTGCTCGAAAAATATCCATCCGGAATATTTCGATGCCTTATTCTTTACATGGGCCAGTGTTCTGTTTAATTCGAAATTAAAGAAATAATTCCCCATATATTCTTCAGAGAATTTTTTTATTCCCTTTACAAAAATGCTGTCTGACTTTAGATCTTTGAAATATTTCACATTATTCAGCTGCAATTGGAGGTTATTATCAAAGGATTTGTTATGATTGTAAAAATTAGTTTTGCTCCATAATTTTGTTTCTGCAATGACTAAAAAATGGATTTGGTTATTATCACTCCTTTTTTCTTTATAAGTAACATCATAAAGGGAAGGTTCGTTATAATATCTCTTTCTGTAATTCCTGGCAACATCTTCAAAGATTTCTTTCAAATCTACTTTTATCAGTTTTACTTCATCAATTTTTTTATAGCCTCTTTTCAGTTTTATTGGAGAGTAAAATTCCCGGATTGTTGTCTTTTGAAATCCCGATGCAGAAATTTCAAAGTTTACTGAATTTTGATCTACGGGAGCAAAACCATCTTCATTAGTATACACAATCTGATTGTGCAGAAGAATTCTTGCATTAGGAATTGGTTTCCCATTTTCAGACTCTATTACCTGAAGTTTCTGGGCTGAGAAAAGATTAAAAAACAGAATAAACAGCAAATACGAATGCTTCATCATATTTCGTGTAATTGATATTTCTAAAATACAAATTATACGGGTCATAAATACTCCAAAAGAGAAAATTTAATATTTGAACTCCAAAAAATAAAATCAACAAGGATTGAATTTATTTGAGACTTCTCACTTTTTAATTGAAGTCTTGGATGTTTTTGAGAAATAGAGAGCAGCCGGCTGCGATACGGACATAAAAAAACCGGCTACAAAAGCCGGCTAAAGGTTGAATTACTTCTTAGATTCTTCTACAGAAACTTTTCTGAAATCCTTGAACAATTTGCTTAATTCTAAAGCTGCTTTACGAGCTCTTGTACCAGCTGCTTTGTTTCCTTTTTCCGCTTGTTGGTTTGCCTCAGTAGTGAACGCTTCAAATTCTGCGTTGATTTTTTCAATTAGTTCTTTCATTATATTTAAAAATTTAGGCTGCAAATATAGGTTTTATGGTGATTCCAGCCTAGTAGCAAAGAAAAAAGTTTGGGCAAAATGATTGAAATTTTAACATATTTCTATCCTTGAACCGATTTTTATCGATTTTTGCCCTCTCAATTTCATAAAAAACTTCTTATAATCATTAGTAGATCAAATTCCACCGGCTTCTTTTCGTTCTTTTTTCTCACAATTTCTATTGCATTAATTTTAAGCTCTGGACTTTTAAAGTTTCTATTTCAAAACGAGCTATAAGCAGTCTTAAATTTTGAAAAAACAACTCCATACCTATTAAAATTAAAAAGTACAGGTCTATTATATATGAAGAAGGCATCGGATGCTTTATCCTTCTATTCTACAATAAAGCTAAGGCCAGAATAACCGTTTCAGCTTCAGATTTCTGTTATAAAAGCAGATCAGCAGTAATTAGTGAAGAACTTAAATCAATATCAATCATAAAAACTATCACAGGTAAATCTTAAAACCAAAAGATTTGTATATCTTTGATTTTTATAATTCTGGAATTATGAGCGATCAACTGGAAACCATTAAAGACTACTACAAACGTACCCGCAGAAACATTCTTGAAGTATCTGATGCTGATCTTGAGACAGGAAAAACCCATTTCAATATTATCCCAAGGAAATACTGCAGTTTTAAAAGTCCTTATAACCGGCGTGATTATTATAAAATCTGTTTTATCATAGGAAAAGGGACAGCTCATTATGGCTCTCATACTACGTATGTTGACCGTCCTGTTCTCTTTTTACCATCGCCCAATATTCCTTACACCTGGGAATGTGAAGATAATTTCCAGGAAGGATTTTCATGTCTGTTCAACCAGGAGTTTTTCAATGTCAATTCAGAATTTAACCTGTTTAAAAAGACTTCATTGTTTAAAGAATGGAGTAAACCTTTTATTTTTTTAGATGAGGAACAGATCCAACTGGCTACCATGTATTTTGAGCAGATGTACAAGCTGAATCATTCTACTTATCCTTTCCGCTGTAGTGGTATTAAAAGCAACCTGGCCTCTGTTCTGCACCTTGCTCTTCAAAACCGGGTTGAGGATGTAAGCCTTAATGAGCTTCCTGCCAATGTGCGTCTGTACAGGTTATTTGATGAACTTCTTAATAAACAGTTCCCCCTGGATTCTCCTGCCTATCCTTTAGCTTTAAAAACAGCTTCTGATTTTGCAGATCATCTTAATGTGCATGTGAACCACTTGAATTCATCGGTAAAATCTGTTACAGGTCTTACCACTACCCATATTATTAAGGAAAAAATATTTGAAGAATCCAAAAACCTACTCAAATATACGAATTGGGATATCGCCCAGGTTGGCTATACGCTTGGCTTTGAACAGCCTTCTCATTTTAATAACTTCTTTAAAAAGCATGCTGAGACTTCTCCATTGAAATTTAAAAATTCTTTCTAAATATTTGAATTTTGTAATTTTTACTTTGTCTTTTAAAACTCAATATTCTATTCTTGAAGTATTTTTGCATAGTAAAAAATGAATGAATATGTTGAGAGAAGCATCTGAGAAACGCATCAGATTAATAACCATTATGGCCTTTGTGTCTATCCCACTCTCTGGGTTTGTCACTGATATTTACCTGCCATCCTTCCCTTCTATGGCCAAGGAAATGATGGTTTCTGAAAAAGATATACAAATTACGTTAACTTCCTACCTGCTGAGTTATGGAATTTCCCAGCTGTTTGTAGGGGGAATCCTGGACAGTATCGGACGTTACCGTCCTAAATTGGTTGCTTTATTGGTCTTGATACTGAGCAGCATTTTTATTACCCTCACCAACAGTATTTTATTAATATGCCTGCTCCGTATTCTGCAGGGAATTGCAGTTTCTGTACTGGTTGTAGCCACCCGCGCCATTTTTGTAGACATTTATGATACTGAACGGGTAAAACACTATCTGAGTTATTTTACCATTGCATGGTCCTGCGGCCCTATTCTGGCCCCTTTTCTGGGCGGTTATCTTGAAAAGTTATTCAACTGGCATGCTAACTTTTATTTTCTTGCCTTTTATGCAGGATTTTTATTTCTGTTTGAATGGTTCTTCAGCGGTGAAAGTCTCCCACAAAAGAAGAAGCTGGACCTTTCTGAGAATATCAGTCTGTATTCAATGATGCTTAAAAACAAGATCTTTATGTTAGGAATCATAATTTTAGGTTTGAGTTATTCTATTGTTATGCTTTTCAATATTACCGGACCATTTATTATTGAAAATACCTTTCATTTTACGCCGGTAGTGATTGGATACTGTACTCTGATTTTAGGTTTTTCATGGATGATCGGAGGTTTTATTGGAAAACGCAAACTGGGATTAGATTTTAAATCAAGGATTTTATTGCCCATTATCCTTCAATTGATATTGATTACAGGATTAATTGCTACCAGCTATTTTGCAGAAAGCCTTTATATCATGATTCCTTTTGCCTTTTTTATTCATATCTGTTCGGGAGTTTTATTTACATCGTTCTTCACAACGAGTATGCTGTATTTTCCTAAAAATGCAGGCACTGCCGGCGGGTTGATGGGAGGTCTGGTATATGTGATCACTTCAGTTACCAGTTTTATTATTTCCGTAAGTGGAACGGTAACTGAACAGAAGGGACTTTCCTGGCGATACCTTATTATTGCAATCCTGTTGTTTTCAGTGATCCTGATTATGCATCAGGCGGTTAAAAAAGAGAAAGCAGAGAATTGATCTCTGCTTTTTTATTTCTGTTTGGGTTAATATTTCCTGATCTGTACTGTAGAAACCCCGTTTAGTTTTAATTTCCTGCCTATTTTTTTCAATAATCCTGTTTCTGCATTCCGCTTAAATACAACAGCGGTCCCACTCACTGGATGAGCTACAATTAAGAATTTCCCGGAGCTGTCAATGGTAAAGGTTCTTGGATGTTTGCCCTTTGTGGATTGATATCCTACGGTTTTCAATGTGCCATCATCTGAAATTGAAAATATGGCAATATTGTTTTCATTTCCCCGGTTGGAAGCATATAGATAGTGCCCATCAGGAGAAATATGAACATCTGAGCTTTCAAAATTATCTTTAAACTGATCAGAATGGGTATTAATTCTCTGCAGAGGTTCCAGTTTTCCGTTATCATATTGGTAAACACTTACAGCTCCACCCATTTCTTCGATACAATAGGCATATTTTCCGTTAGGATGAAAAGTAAAATGTCTGGGACCACTTCCCAAAGAAGTTGGAGTGAAAGGCTTTTCAGCTTCTGTTAGCGGTTCTTTCTTATCCGTTTCAAATTGATAACCCCAGATTTTATCGGCACCCAGATCCGGCAGAAACACATACTTAAAATCAGGAGAAAAAACGGTTGAATGAATATGCCCTCGATCCTGCCTATCCGGATTTACACTTCCTTCTGAAAACTGGAAACTCTGTATTCTAGGCTGTATCACTCCGTTTTCTGAAATGGGATATACAGAAACACTTCCTTCGGTATAGTTGCCATTAATCAGCCAATTACCATTCTTATGAGCTGTGAGATAAACAGGGTTTTCTCCACCTGTCTTCTGACTGCTGATAAAAGTAAGGGATTTCTTTTCAGGATCAAACCTGAAACTGCTTACACTACCGGCATTTTTTGTTTTACTTTCAGTACAGGCAAAAACATATTTACCATCCTGTGACAGTGTTAAAAACGATGGATTTAGAACTCCTCTTAGAGAAGTTACTTTAGAAAGCTTTCCTTTAACAGTATCTAACTCATAGACGTAGATCCCTTCTGTTTCTTTATCATGGTTAAATGAACCCAAAAACACATAGGTGTTTTGCGCACATAATTTCACACCAGCTACAATGACAAGCATTGTACTTATTATTTTCTTCAATTTTTTATTCGTCTTTTAAATATTATGGAAATGTTGTAGAAGACTATAAATTTAAATATTTTCTTTGAAGGAAAATCTTAAATATTGAAAATAATTTTCAAACTCCCTTATAATAGGGTATTGTTTGGTTTTATCATATTTCACAAGTAGGTATTTATATATTATATTTCATCTCCCCCTACATTTTTATCAATAAAAAACTTTATCTTTACTCATTCATTCTAATGACAGATATTGTACTATCATGATTATGAGGATGATCTATTAACAAGGCAATATTATTGGTATAATTAAGCCTATTTTTACTAAAATTTAAATTATAATGAATTATAAGCTCGAGCTCAATACTCAGGAGCCTAACTCTAAAATTGTTTTTCACAACATCATATTTGATACTTTCAAGATCAATATTGTTGAAAGATATATCGGGGCAATGAATTTCCGTCCGAAATTATCTAATGTTTTATTTAAAGTAAGAACCTTGGATAATGAATTGATTAACAGGAAAGATGGTAATATAAGGGTGAAAATTAAAGATGAGAATTTTGAGACTTATCAGAAATTAACACAGGCACTAAATTCTTACGAATATAAAAATAAGCTGATTAACAGACAGGAAACGGATCAGAACTATGTGCATTTCATATTAAGCCTGGTGATTGCAAACTATAATCTTAATTAATTTTTGCCATTGGTCTTCATTGATACCCCATTCCTTTGGAGTCAATCATTATCAATTTATTTTTCTTCATTAGCCATTTTCCTAGATCTGGCCAATGATGTAAAAATATTTTCACAGTAAAGTTACTGAATTTCACCACTGAAATCATTTTACAGAATAAGCCTGGAAGCTTTAAAACTTCCAGGCCATATTATAATTATCTATTTCCAGATAAAGAAACCTTGCTGGCATATATTATTTCGGCAGGTTTTTGTTCAAGATAAATATTTACAATGTTTGGTTACCTCTTTTCATCCACAAAATATTGTTCACAATAATACTTAATTATAAATTCAATATAAGTAATATATTATTTTTGAATAAAAAAACAAATTTGACTTCATTATCTCTTCCCACATATATAAAAAGTTCAATATATTTGTTATAAAGATACAATTAACCGGTAAAATTAATTAACCATTTCACTCCGATGAGAATAAATCTTGGATACGTTGCTTTAATAATGTTGCTTCCATTAAAAATATATGGCCAGCAAACCCTCTCTGCTGATGAGTTATTTGTAAAGGCCAGAACGGCAGCATTTGATAACAAAGATTATCCAACTTCCATCACATTGGCGAAACAAGCTCTTGAAAAAGCACCTAACTATACTGATATTTCTATCTTTTTAGGAAGAATATACACATGGAACAAGGACCTGAAATCGGCAAGATCTGTTTTTGATGAACTTGGAAAAAGGGATGTAAGGGATGAAGACTATTTCATAGCGTATGCTTCCCTGGAATACTGGAACGATCAATATCCGAAAGCCATTGAAATCCTGGACAAGGGTTTATCTTATCACCCTCAATCTGAAGGGCTCTGGCTTTTAAAGGCAAAGGTATATTATGCAAACAAGCAGTATATTGAATCTGAAAAAGCAGTT
>NZ_MAYF01000093.1 GCF_001684955.1 Chryseobacterium contaminans
CAAAAATCTTTACCAGAGAACCCGAAATGAAAAGCTTAAGATTGATCAGAATCTTATTAATGGAGCATTAAGAGACGCCGCAGCAAAACTTACAGAGGAATATCTTGACCAGGTTGCCCGGTTTTTGGCAGATGTCATCATCAATAACTTTGACGAATTTCAGTTAAGAATCAAGGCCTTAAAAAGTGAGCTTGAAACTTATAAAGTAGTAGAAGAACCTAGACGTGCTATTGGTTTTCATCATAACGGAGAAAAAGAAGAGTAGGAATTCGGGGCTTGAGGTTCGGGATACATGTTAAAGTGATAATCACCAAAAAATCCTTTCTCAACCTCTATGTCTATCATCTATCCGTCTATTATCTTTCATCTCAAGCTTTCCATTATCAATTACTCATTACTCATTACTCATGATCAGCATCTGGGAACAGGAAACCTTTTACCGTAAAAGAGATAATGTCATCATTGGAGCCGGATTTTCCGGACTTTGGGCTGCGATATCCATCAAAGAAAAATCTCCTGAAAAATCTGTGTTAATTATTGAAAGAAATGCTGTTCCATTAGGAGCTTCAACTCGAAATGCGGGTTTTGCCTGCTTTGGGAGCCTCACGGAAGTCATTGCTGATGCTCAGAAAATGGGTTGGGATAAGACCTTGGCTCTTGTTAAGATGAGGTTTGAAGGGCTTCAAAAGATCAGACAATATTTTAAAAGTGATGAAATAGATTTTGAACTCAGCGGAGGGTATGAAATATTGAATGATGATAAACCTCTACAGTATTTAAATGAAGTGAATGAAAAGCTTAAGTCGATCACCGGACTTGAAGAAACCTATTCTTTACAACAGGATAAAATAAAAGAATTTGGACTGGGTAAATCTCAGTTTCTGATTGAAAACCCGTGTGAAGGAAGTCTGCATTCCGGAAAACTCCTGCAGAAGCTTCTGGAAAAATGTCATGAGCTGAAGGTTGAGTTTTTGTTTGGAACTGAAGTGAGACATATAGAAGAAACTTCTGATGAGGTGAATATCTACTTTTCAGAAGGATTTTCTGTAAAAGCAGATCAATTAATTTATTGCACGAATGCTTTCAGTTCAAAATTTCTGGAAAATGAAAATATAGTTCCTGCCCGGGGACAAATTCTATTGACTGAACCCATAAAAAATTTAAAATTAAAAGGGACTTTCCATTATGATGAAGGCTTTTATTACTTTCGAAACTTAGGAAATAGGATTTTGTTAGGAGGAGGAAGAAATCAGGACTTTAAAACGGAAGAAACTACAGCTTTTGAAACCACAGAATTTTTACAAAATCATTTAGAAAACTTTTTAAAAGAAGTCATTCTGCCTGATCAGGAATGTAAGATTGTTCTTCGCTGGTCAGGAATTATGGCTATGGGTACAGAAAAAACACCTATTGTGAAGCAAATAACAGAAAAACAGTTTTGTGCCGTAAGGCTTTCCGGAATGGGAGTGGCACTGGCTCCAAAGATTGGTGAGGTAATCGCTAATCTGATGTAAATTAAAGAATTAAATTCAATGAAATATTTACCCTTTGAACGTATTATTTTCAATACCAATTTGTCTGAGCAGGAAGTCATGACCAGACTGTCAGACTTTGTTGAACCGAAAAAGTTCTTTAGCTGGAAACATATAAAAAATTATGAAGGATCTGTAGATACGAACAGTTTTGATATCAGCAGGGTCATTAAATACAGAAATTCCTTTCTTCCCCAAATAAGCGGTAGTATTCAAAAAAATAATTACGGAACACAGATACAAGTGACCATGAAGCTACATATATTTACATTTTTCTTTTTAATAGTATGGTGTTTAATGGCATCATCTTTCTTTATGATGATATTGATAAAAGAAATAGAAGATCAAAAAATAACAGGATTTTTTTTAATTCCTCTCATAATGCTGTTATTTATGTATGGAATGACCATGGCTGGTTTCAAAATAGAAAGTAAAAAGTCAAAAGAATATCTGAGAAAAGCCTTTGAAGCAGAAATAAGAATAGAATGAGATAAGAGACGAAGAGATAATAGATGTGGAATAAAGAAAAGTTCCAAAAGACTAAAAGATGAATTCTTCCTTATCGAGAACTTTAGACCATGAACATTAAACCTTGAACTCTTAGCTTTCCACTCTGAAAGAAATCCCTTATTTTTGCACAAAAGAAAAAATCGTGATAAACAACGACCAGATAAAAGAAGTTCAATCCAGAATTGAAGATCTACACAGATATTTACAGATTGAAAAAAAGAAGATTGAAATAGCTAACGATGATGAGAAAACAGCGGCTCCTGAGTTTTGGGATAATCCTAAGACCGCAGAAGCTTTCCTGAAACAGCTTCGTTCCAAGAAAAAATGGGTAGAAAGCTATGATGAAATTCATACCCAGTTTGAAGATCTTCAGGTATTAGCTGATTTTGCCAAAGAAGATCCTGATTCAGAAAAAGAATTGGATGAAACATTCCCACAGCTCGTAGAAAAGATTGAAGATCTTGAGTTCAAGAATATGTTGTCTAATGAAGGTGATGAATTGTCTGCGGTTCTTCAGATCACTGCCGGAGCTGGAGGAACAGAAAGTTGTGACTGGGCATCTATGCTGATGAGAATGTACACCATGTGGGCAGAAAAACAAGGCTATAAGATCCGTGAACTGAATTTCCAGGAAGGAGATGTAGCCGGAGTGAAAACTGTTACCCTGGAGATAGAAGGTGAATTTGCTTTTGGATATTTAAGAGGCGAGAACGGAGTACACCGTTTGGTAAGAATCTCACCTTTCGACAGTAATGCGAAACGTCATACAAGCTTTGTTTCGGTATATGTTTATCCTTTGGTAGACGATACCATTGAGATTAATATTAACCCTGCCGATATCTCTTTTGAGACGATGAGGTCTTCCGGAGCAGGAGGCCAGAACGTAAACAAGGTAGAAACAGCTGTACGTCTTCGTCACGCTCCAACCGGAATTATCATTGAAAACTCAGAATCCCGTTCTCAGCTTCAAAACAAAGAAAAGGCAATGCAGCTCTTACGTTCCAGATTATATGAAATGGAATTGGAAGAACGTATGAAGGCCAGAAATGAGATTGAAGCCAACAAAATGAAAATCGAATGGGGAAGCCAGATCAGAAATTACGTCATGCACCCTTATAAATTGGTAAAAGATGTACGCTCAGGCCATGAGACGTCAGATGTGGACGCTGTGATGAACGGGAATATTACACCTTTCCTTAAAGCATTCCTGATGGCCGATGGTACCGCAGTTTCCGATGATGATCTCGACCTATAAATATCATGTGAAATTTTAGTTAAAATCTTATAATTAATTTTTGTTTCAGACATTTTAGGCTTACTTTTGTTGTTCATCGTTATATATGGAAGATTTCAATAGCTGGAAGGATTTATTAAACCCTGAGTTTTATATTAAAATGGGAGGGTTTTGGCTTATTTTATTTATTGTGTTTGCTGAAACAGGTCTTTTTGTAGGGTTTTTCCTACCCGGAGATTCACTACTTTTCGTTTCAGGGATTTATGCCGTTGAAATCATTAAAGAGACTTTTGGTTCTACAGGAAGTGATTTCCTGGATACAACACTTCTTGCCTCCGGAGTAGCTCTTGCTGCGGTAATAGGAAATGAAGTAGGATATTATTTTGGAAGAAAAACAGGACCTGCTTTGTACAAAAGACCAGATTCGATGCTTTTTAAGAAGAAATATCTGTATCAGGCTCATGATTTTTTTGAAAAACATGGTGCATTGGCAATCATTATGGCAAGATTCTTACCTGTAGTGAGAACTTTTACTCCAATTGTTGCAGGGATTGTAAAGATGGATAAAAAAGAGTTTTTAAGAGATAATATTATTGGTGCTGTGCTGTGGTCATTTATTCTGATCTTCGCAGGTCATTATCTTGATAAACTTTTCATGGACCAGTTCGGAATAAACCTGAAAGAGAAATTAGAGTATATCATCATTGTCATTGTATTGGTAACAACGCTTCCGGTGATTATCAAATTCATGTTCGGAAAGAAAGAAGACTTTTCAAAATACGAGAACAAAGACTTTGAATAGAATTCAAATCAACTAAAAATACAAGGCTATCTCACGTAGAGATAGCTTTTTTTATTAGATATTAATGCGGAAATACTGAGTATTGTAATCCAGCTTTAGATATTTTTTACAGTATAAACAGGATTATTTATTAATCCAATCCAGGATATTCGGGTAAATAATGCTGTCTCTTTTTCTTTTACTGAAGAATCTTGGTGCATGCCCTGTTTTGTGCATGAAAACAAATTTATGGGGAACATTCATATGAGTTAATGCAGAATCCATAGCAATTCCCTGATGCTGGTTCACTAAAAAATCATGATTCCCCTGAAATAACAAGGTAGGAACATGGGTAATATTAGCAATAGGACTTGCTTCTTTAAAAGCTTCTGAAAGATTTTTACGGTTAAACTGAGTTCCTACAACCTTTTGAATAGTGGGGGAAGTATATTTAGAATAAAAAGAATTCAGATATTCAGGGCTGTAAAAATCGGTAGGGCCGCTTAAAGAAATGATCTTTTTAATCTTATCAGGGTGCTGGTAGCCATACAATAAAGCCAGATGTCCGCCTGCACTTTCCCCAAGAATAATATAGTTGTTGGGTTGAAGTTCTGCTTTTTTTGCTAAAGAATTAAACTTTTCAATGGCAGAACCAATATCTTCAAGCTGTTGCTTATATGTGATTTTTTTCTTCGGGGAAACCAATCGGTAATTCATATTGATGCTTGGAACCTTATTGTTGAAAAGCATTTTCTGAATCTGAATCATATGTTCCTTTTTCCCCAGTGTCCAGGCCCCGCCATGTACAATGAGAATCACAGGAGAACTGTTAGCATAATCTTTTGGGAGAAAAACATCCATTTTCTGCCTTTTATGTTCTCCGTATTTTAAGTTATAGATTTTCTGTTGTCCTCCCGGGCCAACCCAAACTCGGAATTTGGTATTACAGGACTGCAAAAGGAAACTGATGCATCCCATAACGAAAAAATGATACCTGAGAATGAGCTTTTTCATCCATCAAATGTAAGGAAAATAAGAGATTTATGAAGTGCCCTGAATTGTTATTCATCAGCTTTTTTCAGCTAACTCCTTTAATTTCTGGTTCATCATGTGGAAGCTGTTGGCCGTGTTTTCAAAATTAAAAAACGGAACCAGAAGACCGGAAAATTTTTCTGACTGGATAAATTGAGTTGTACCATTTTTATTATCAATCAATTCAAAATGATGTTCACCGTCAAATATTCCCTTAAATAGTAGTTTTCCCAGCCATTTGAGTTCTTTATTCTCTTTTTTTGATAAAATAATAGGTTTGAAAATCATGGTTTTTCCTCCTTGCGGTTTTATTTTAACCTGGATCTGATTTCCTACTTCTACAGATCCCTGGATTTCAGTAATGAAGGGATTCCAGTTGGGATATTCATGAAAATTTAATAATATTTTCCATATTGTTTCAGGACTGGCATGAATGGTAATTTCTGTTTCAATTTTCTTAGACATGATCAATGATTTTATAGGTACAAAGTTCGATCAGAGAAATTGAAATCCTCTTGACAAAAATCAAAAATTTCCTGTGGCAATTTTATTTCTGATTCTGCTGAAAGTTTCAGAGGTCATCCCAAGCATTGACGCAATATATTGTAAGGGAACCTGATTAAACAACTGTGGATTTTCATTAAAGAAATATAAATACCTTTCTTCAGCATTCATTGATAAATGGCTATAAACCCTAGTTTCAATTGTTGTAAAGCAATGAACGATGAAATTTTTTTCCAATATGTGCCATTGGGGAATTTTATCCTGCAGTTTTTCATAATCAGCCTTATGGATGGTATACAATTCTGTGTCTGTAAGAGCCTGAATATCCCATCTTGCGGGAATATCAGTCATAAAACTGGAAAGATCCGTTACAAAATATCCCGGAGTTGAAATCCACTGTGTAATTTCCTTCTTCTCTGTTTCAGAAAAAATTCTTAAAAGCCCGGATCTTATAAAACTTAATTTTGTGCTTTTCTTTCCTGCCTGTAGGAAAATATCATTCTTTTTAAGAATTTCTGGTTGAAAAAATGAGACGATAGTTTTTAAATCATCTGCATCAATATCTGTAAAATATGAATTGAGGACTTCTTTAAAATCATCATGTATTTCGATCATAGTTTTAGAAATTATAAGTTTTCCGCGTACCGGGCCAGCGAGTTATTATATCTGGGGAGATACTTTGAAATTGCTTTTAACACCAAGGATAGGGCTTCTTGATGTTCCCCTGCTGAGGAAAGGGCTAAAAAAGAATCAACAGCGTCATCCAGCTCATCCGAATAATTTTCCTTTTCTTCTCTTAAAATACGGATGCTTTCTTCTGCTTTTCCGTTATTTCTTAATGTACTTGCCAGCTGGATTCTTGCTCTTCTCCTTCGTAAACCAGTTAATCCTTTATCCAGAGCAGATCTGTACAAAGGTTCAGCTTCTTTTTCATGTCCCGTTGAGTCGTAAGCACATGCCATTTCAAAATCAGAAATTGCCTGTGTATCTGAAATAAGCTTCACATGATCTTTGATCGTCTGAATAAACTCTTCACTGCTGATTGTACCAAGCTTCATCCATATATCTTGTAATTGGATTTCCCAGTTTTCATCCATCGAATAGATTTTAAACAAAGATATGAAATATTGCAGGTGAAGTATTCCTGTACTATTCGTATAATTTTCAAAATTATTGTTGGATTATGAATCTGAAAACGAAATTAAATATTTATTTTTGCTGAACTTAACAAAGATTAAAAAAAGATTAAAATATGGCATCAGGCTTTTTTGCAATTTTAGATGATATTGCAGCA
>NZ_MAYF01000094.1 GCF_001684955.1 Chryseobacterium contaminans
TTTTATCTTTCCGCCATCTTACAATTCTTGGAAACCGAAGGGCTACACCGCTTTTATGCCGGTTACTGAAACCTATTCCTTCAAAAGCAATCTCGAATACCAGTTCTGCCTTTACCGTTCGTACAGGACCAAATTTTTCAATGGCATTCTTGGTTACAAATTTGCTGACCTCCATAATTTCCTTATCCGTTAATCCGGAATAGGCTTTAGCAATGGTCACCAATTTATCCTCATTTTTAACGGCAAAAGTGTAATCTGTATAGTAAGCACTTCGTCTGCCGCTGCCTTTTTGGGCGTAAATAAGGACGGCATCAATGGTAAATGGATTGATTTTCCATTTCCACCAATCACCTTTCTTTCTTCCGGCATGATAAGGCGAGTTTTTCTGTTTCAGCATCAGACCTTCACTGTTTATACTTCTTGAGTTTTCCCGGATTTCATTCAATTCTTCCCATTTTTCAAAATCTATACTCTTTGAAAGGCTTATATTATCGGGATTTTCATTCAATAATAATTCTTCCAGCATGGCTCTTCTTGCAGAAACCGGTTTTTCCCTCAGATCATGACCTTCCAGTTCCAATAAGTCATAGGCAAATACTTCAATAGGAATTTCAGAAAGCATTTTTTTAGTTAAAGTTTTTCTGTTTAATCTTTTCTGTAATTCATTAAAATTTAAAACCTTACCCTCTTTCACTGCAAGTATTTCTCCATCTAAAACAAAATTACCTTTCATCGCCATTACTGTTTGGGTGATCTCCGGAAATTGCTCTGTAACAAGTTCTTCACCTCTGGACCATATAAAAACTTCATCATTTCTGCGGATGATTTGTCCGCGGATGCCATCCCATTTATATTCTATCAGCCATTCATCCGGTTGTCCAAGCGCTTCAAGCTCTTTTTCCAGAGGGTAGGCAAGGCAAAACGGATAAGGTTTGGAATTATCCGGATTGATATTTTCAGCAGAGATCAGTTCTTTAAAGGAAACTTCATCAGGTTGCCATTTTCCCATCAAGCTATGCGTTAATGTACTGGATTCTTGTCCAGAGAATTTAGTTAATGTATTAATCAGCGTCTTATCTGATACTCCGATTCTAAAACTTCCGCCAATCAATTTATTGAAAATCAATCGTTCCGTGTAATCCAGTCCGTTCCATGATTGGAGGACGAATTCTTTCTTTTCTGCTTCTGTTTTATCCTTTAAATCAACAATATCTTTCATCCATTGGGAAAGGCTTCGTTCAATCTTTTCCTGTGGCGGCGGAAGAATTAATGAAAGGGTTTCCCCGAGATCTCCTACAGAAGAATAGCTTTCCTGAAAGAGCCAGAAGGGAAGTCCTGTGATTTCTAAAGCCCATTCCTTCATCACATTGGTATTGACATTTCTTTTAGGTCTTTTCCCTGTAAACAAAGCAATAAACCATACTTTATCTTCATCCGGAGCCCTTTCCAGATAATCAATGATAGCCTCAATTTTAGCATTGGTCTTATTGGTAGTTTCCAAAGCATTGATAAGGTCTGCAAAATGTCTCATAGCTTTGGGTTTTCAAGGGTTTCCTGTTCTGATACTTCTTCATCTTCGCCAAACAGTGTTTCTATAACATCTGCTTTCATCCCGATTTCATTGAGATATTTAGAAAAAATTTCTGTCTGCCCATGCGTAACATGTATCATCTCTGCTTCTGTAGCTTTTACAGTTTGTAATAATCCTTTCCAGTCAGCATGGTCGCTCATGGCAAAACCTGCATCGGCACTTCGCCATCTTCTTGCCCCACGAACCTGCATCCATCCTGAACATATTGCAGTGGCCGGATCAGGAATCTTTCTGATAACATTACTGTCTAACAAAGCCGGAGGAACAACCACAATTTCATGTTCCATCTCTTTCGGACGTTCTCTGAAATCAGCAACAGTATATTCCGGAAGATCAATTCCTACAGCTTCAAAAGCATTATTCAGCCTTCCGATAGATTCATGAACATATATTTTTCCAAGTCCTTCTACAGCCTTCATAATCCGTTGGGCTTTTCCAAGTGAATATCCGATGAACACAGAAGTTTTGCTGTTCTCCTGATTCTTTAAAACCCAATTCTGAAGTTTTTTATTTAAATCATCCACTTCCAGCCAGTTATAGATAGGGAGTCCGAAAGTACTTTCTGTAACAAATTCATTGCATTTTACCAGCTCAAAAGGAGTACTGAGACCGTCGTCCTGAACTTTATAATCTCCGGAGACAACGGTTACAAATCCTTTATATTCCAATCGTATCTGTGCTGAACCGATAATATGTCCGGCAGGGTGGAAGGAAATCTGTACTCCGTTAATATTGATCTTCTCACCGTATTCCATACCCTGGCATTCTATATCGTTTCCAATTCGCTGATATAAAATAGGTTTGGTAAAATGATGGCAAAGATATTTTTTCATTCCCCAACGGGCATGGTCGGCATGTCCGTGAGTGATTATGGCCATATCTACAGGCCGCCAGGGATCTATATAAAATTTTCCCTTAGGACAGTAAATTCCTTTATTAGTAAATGTGATTAGCTTCAAGGTTGTGATTGGTTTGGATAAAATGCTTCAAAAACTTAACCAATTTACAACAAACGGTTGATTTTATTGCAATTCAAAGTTTTATTGTTGGAAACGCCAAGGCGCAAAAATTTTGTGAGATTGCTTTTTAAGACGCGAGGATTTTATCTGCGATAAAATTGTACACGGTTGGCGATTGCCACGAATTCACGAATTAAATGATACACGTGTCATTTAATACACACAGAATCAAATTATTAATGAATTCGTAAGAAAATATTAGCAATTATCTTTACTGAAAATCTTGGATTTTCTTGCACCTTACGTTTTCCAACCTAAAGATCCGGTGTTCATGTAAAATTAATATTTATTTTACTAGTTAAAAACGGGAAAATTTACAGAAATTTGCAGCAAATTAAAAAGCAATGAAGATCGTAGACCTTGAGCAATGGAACAGAAAGGAGCATTTTGAATTTTTCTCTCAAATGGCAAGCCCCTATTTTGGTTTTACCACCGAAGTAGATTGTACAAAGGCATATAATAATGCTAAAGAAAACGGATATTCTTTCTTTGCTTATTACTATCACAAGTCTATGATTGCCGTGAATACCGTTGATGAATTAAAGCTGAGAATTATTGACGGACAGGTCGTTCAGTTTGATATCGTTCATGCTGGAAGCACGATTGCCAGGCCGGATGGAACTTTTGGTTTTTCATTTACACATTTTTCAGAGGATTTTGAAACGTTCAATGCGGCATTGCAGGAAGAAATCAAAGGCGTACATAATTCTACAGGCCTTAGATTAAGTAATGAAAGATTAGGGAAGGATCATGTTAGGCATACCACTATTCCATGGAATTCTTTCAGTGCGATTCTTCATCCCACCAATTTCAACAATGATGAATCGGTACCCAAAATATCTTTTGGGAAATTCAATATCCGTGATGGAAGAAAGTATATGCCGGTTTCTATTGAAGCACACCACGGATTGGCAGACGGAATACACATTGCAAAATACCTGGAAGAGTTCCAGAGACAACTGGATCTGTAAATTATAAACCAAAGAAAGAAAAACAGATATCTTAATAATAAATCTTCCTTTTCTCAATCTTCAGCATCTTATCTTTTTCCATTTGCTTGATGGTACGGATTACGGTTTCTACGCGAAGCCCAACCAATGAAGCCAATTGCTGCCTTGTAAGCGGAATCTGAAAAGAGTAGGGAGCTTTATCGTCATGGTAGCTTTTCAGGTAATCCAGCAACAGTTTCAGTTTGGAAACAGGATTCTGAAAGGAAAGATTGTAGAACATAATATACTTATAATACATCCTTTCCGCCAGACACTGATAAACATTCAACGAAATCTCAGGATTAGTTTGTACCAGGTTTAAAAAACCGGATTTGGACATCCTAAAAATAGATGAATCCTCTATTGCCACAGCATTCATAGGATATTGCCGATCTACAAACAAAAGGGATTCTCCGAAACTATGACCGTCTGAGAATATATTCTGAATAAATTCTTTCCCATCTTCTGTATAATTATTGAGTTTCACCTTCCCTTTTTCTATCTGATAATAGTAAACGGGTAAATCTTCTTCACGAAAAATAATTTCTCCTGCTTTATAATGCTGTATTTCAGCTCCGAATGCAATTAATAAATCTTCAATGATCATACCTGTGACTTTGTTAGAATTTTAAAACCTTGATAAAATCTTTTTTCATCATTCAAATACTATCCATTCAGTTTAAATTTTCAGAGAATAAAGAAACGGGTATTTCAGTCATCAACCATGAAAAGGGGTACCATTCGCATACCACAAATAGTAAAATTTAGTCTCATTAATTTCAAAACTATTGACTGTAATCATAAAAAGTAAAGGTATTATCCGCCTACATTTATAGCCTTAATGAAAACAATGTAAATAATGAGAAACGGGCTGATAAAAGCGGTTAAGATATTTTATTGAAAAACATAACGTGGTATGTATGTGGTACGCTGTTTTAATAGAATTTTAATCATTTTTTATTTCTTTGCCCTATGCAAAAATGAATTAAAATTAAGATGTATAAGTTTTTTAACCTAATCACTTAACAAATACATCATGTATACTAAAAATTGTTGAATATTACCCAATAATATCAAACAATTTTTGAATACATAAAAATAATTTTATTTTCAACAACAACGTTCAAACGCAAAATTAAAAAGAAAAAGATTTTTGTACTGGTATACAAAGGATGTATATCAGAAATGAGTAGAGATGAGAAAGTATTATGAAAAACAAAAAACCTGAACCCAACCTGGAGGATCTGAATCAGAAAATGCTTGTACAAGATGAAATTATAGCATTAGCCAAAGCAAATTCTCCCCGCCTGCTTAATAAATTCAGATTGGTCTATCCGGATTTTTTCGAAAAATTATCCGCTATACAGCCGGGCCTTAAAAATTCTGAACTGATCTTTTGCATTTATCTTAAGCTCAATATGACGACAAAGGAAATAGCAACCTGTATCTTTGTCACTCCAAAAGCAATACAAAACCGGAAAAACCGGATCAGAAAGAAGCTTAATATTCCTTCTGAGTTTGATATCTACAAATGGTTTAATGAAATTTAAACCATTTTTTGTTTCTAAGCTTTAATGATAGCTTTATCCAGATCATGATAAAGAAGTATTTTCCAATTATTCTCCCTGGCTTCCTTTTCCCATAAAAGTCTTAATTCCATTGCTTTTCTGCCCTCAAAATCACTTTTGTAAGCCAGATGGTATTTTAAATAGGAAGCTTGCGGAAGATCATCTGCGCCGTAGAAAACAGTTTCTTCATTTTCTCTGATCCAGAACACCTGCATAAAAGGAGTATGCCCACCCACAACTTCATATGAAATCTCATCAGTAATCTGTCCTTTATCTTCGTTCATCCACATAATATTAGGCAGTTGAATCAGTTTTTCCAGAATATCAAAATCAAAAGAAGGATTTCCTTTATTTTCCATTGCAAAATCTAACTCTCGTTTTTGGATATAAATCTGTGCGTTAGGGAAAGTTGCCCCATAACCATTATCAGTAAGCGTTACAGCACCATCAATATGATCTTTATGAAGGTGGGAAAGAAGGAGTTTGGTAATCTGTTCAGGACGTACATTTTCTCTTTCAAGGATTTCTGAAACAACAGTTTTTCCAGCATCATTTTTCCAGCCAATTCCGGCATCTAAAAGAATATAGTCATTTTCAGTAATGATAAGAAAAGGCTGAACGGACATTTTTATTCCGGGAACAGTATCAAAGTTCTCTTCTGTTAAAAGGGTAAAATCTTTGGTTTTGCTTGCAGCGAAATTACCTTCTTTAAGGGGAATGATTTTCATGATGCAAATTTCCTGAATATTTCCAACATTCAAAAGGTTTTTCATCAATAGATAATATCGGCAAAAACGATGGAAGGACCTACCAGTTATTCAGACCATTTTCCAGGGCTTTCTCATAATTTTCCATATCAAAGGAGTAGAGATCTGGGGACCTGTGAGCGCCTACATATCTTTGCTCATTGAGCTTTTTTAAAACATTCAGATTTTTAATCTTCCTGTAAAAATTCCCGCGGTTGAGTGATTTGCCTAATATGGCTTCGTAGAGCTTCTGCAGTTCCGGAAGGGTAAATTTTTCCGGCATCAGATTGTATCCGATGGGTTTGGTAGATATTTTTTCGCGTAAAGTAAGCAATGCCTTTTCAATAATTTCACGGTGATCCATTCCAAGAACAATTTCAGGCAGCTGGCGCAGGTAAACCCATTCACAGGCTTCACTCACATCATCAGCTACAGGGTAAATTTCAGAAGAATTATAAAGGGCATAATATCCTACGGAAATGAATCTCTGCTTTTGAAAAAGCGTATCATCAAACTCATCAAAATAAAGCTGACTCCTGTTTTTTCTTCCAAAAACACCAAATTCTTCCAGAAATACTTCAGTAACACCAGCTCTGTCTTTTAAAACTCTTACCACTGCTTCATCCAGATCATCATCTCGTCTTACATAACCGCCCGGCAGAAGCCATTGTTTTTTGTAATTCATTCTTACCAGCAATACCTTAAGTTCATTCTGGTCAAAACCAAAAACAACCGGGTCTACTGAAATATGGGGAAGATAAAGCTCTTTTGCTTCGGCAGATTTCTGTAAGATCTGTTCCCTGGAATCCATATAATCCATAA
>NZ_MAYF01000095.1 GCF_001684955.1 Chryseobacterium contaminans
CCCAAACCAATAAATACCGAACCCGCAAACAACAGCCAAACGGAACCTGAAATTCTCAGGAATAATCCAAAACTTAAAATAATCAAGGAATACATTAATAATTTGCTGATTCCAAACTTATTGGAAAATCTGCTGACCAAAACGGAACAGACTGCAAACATAAAAAGGGGAATAGAAGTGAGAAGACTCACCTGGAAATTATCCAGTCTCAGAGCATCCCTCACATCTCCAAGCACCGGAGATACAGCAACAATAGGGGATCTAAGATTACTGGAGATCAGTATCACCACCAAAACATTCAGAATCATTAAAACATAAGAAGCATTCTTTTTTACTTCGTTCTTCATCATAGTAAAAACTTTTGTACAAAATTAGCATAGTAATTTTGTTTAATTTTGCCAAAGTTTTAACCTGAAACGACATGAATGCAAATGACAATATCAAAATAGATGAACTTACTAAACCTTATTTTGTTTGGTTTGAAGACAACTGGGTTCATGATAACGTTCTCCATCAGCATGAAAAAGGTCAATTAGTATACGTAGAAAGCGGATTTCAATATATTACGATTGAAGAAAGGATTTATCTTCTTCCTCAGAATCATGCAGCCTGGATTCCTTCACGCGCCATACATAAAACCAATTCCCATTCTGAAAAGATCAAACTGATGATTATGTTTGCCGATACAGACCGGCAAAATTCATTTTATGACGAGGTTAATGTATTTTCTGTTCCTCCTGTACTGCGGGAAATGATAAAATATGCTGAAAAATGGTCCAAACAGCAGAAAAGCAACAAAGATGAAGTGGTGTTTTTGAAGGCTCTTTTTAATGAACTTCCTCATTTTGTAGAACATTCTCTGAAACTACATATCTGCCTTCCAAAAGACAAACGTCTGGAAAAAGTGATTGAGTATCTTCATCATCATTATAATACAGAAATAAAAATAGAGGATCTTGGTGAGTTGGCCCTTGTTTCTGTCCGAAGCTTAGAAAGAATCTTCAAGAAAGAAACGGGCCTTACACTGAGCAAATACCAGCAAATGCTTCGTATCATTAAAAGCCTTGAACTTTTAAGTTCTGGTAACTTTACGATTTCAGAGACGGCTTATAAAGTAGGGTATAAGAGCGTGCAGGCTTACACCAGAAGTTTTCAAGCAGTGATGCAGTTCAGACCAACCGATTTTATGAAAAACATTAACCTGGGTTCAGAAAAGAGGATTTATTAATATTAGAAATCTTCTGAACATATTATATAAAAGTATTTTTAAACTTTAATAAAACAAATAATTCACTTTTTGTCTATTTATCAAATAAACAAAAAATAATCAATTATGAGGCTTATTAAAACAAAAAAGGCCTCCAGATAGGAGACCTTAAAAAAACACAAATGATGAAAAAAAATTATTTCGATTCACAAATATAAGTAAAATTTATATTATGCAAAGCATTGTATATGTATTTTTTTTAAATATTATTTATTTTAATTAAAAATTACCATTCTTTACTATATTTTAGTTTTCCTTATGATTTTGAAATATAGTCTGTATAAGATTGTTTAATCCATATAGTAAATACTTTGTATATCAGATTATCTAACATATTACTGCATACATTTACCATTCAATGCTCATTTATTGTTATGAATACAATTTTAAAAAGAAGCTAAACAGAGAAAATGAAAATAACTAAGCTCTACAAGATTAATTGAATCTCTGCCAGATAGAAGAAAATATAGCTTTTAATTTACTACGGAAAAGTGATAATATGACTCCAATCATAAAGAAAAATAAATAATTTCTTTTAATTTGATTAAAAAGAGGTATGAAGCCAAAACAAATTAAGGGAGTTCCCGAGCAAAAGTCAGGTGGATTCCATGATACAGAAACGTATATGAAGTTTGAAAAGGCAGTAATTTCAGTAAAATATGAAACCTTAAAGAAACGGTTTTTCTCTGTTAATGACTGGAAGAGCTATTGCGGAGAAGCTTTTGCGGCCTTTAAGCTCTATACACCTAATGGCAATCCGGCAGAAAGAGAACCACAGAAAGGAGATTTTGTAAGAATCAATATTCCCGGTCCCGGAGAAACAGAGGCCAAAGGGTACGATTGGGTAGAAATAATTGATATCTGCTACTACGAAGACGCCCATTCGGAAAGTATTACAATGACCTGCAGACCCTCTCAGAACCCGACTGACACAAGCAGTCATATTGCCCACTTTTACAGCTCTAAAGCAACTTCTACTTTTATGATCCAGAAATATCCCACTCATTTAAAAGCGGCGGTATACGGAAGAAATGAGTCTCCAAACTATAATGCCAACTTCATTGATATACTCAGAAATGTAGCAGTAGCCATTGGTGGAATGTTAGGTATCGCTAAAATTCAGTGGAAACAACTTACCAACGGATTATTGGATTTTGACTAAAACAGAATTTAAGGGAGACTCTGAAAAAATATTCTAACATATAAAGCATAGCAAAGTATGCAACTGCATTGGTAAGGTCGAAAAACCTCTTTATTAAACAAAAATTAATCTTTCTCTTTTTCTTCAGAAAAAATTTAAGCCTTATATTTGCAGGGATGTTAAAATGGTTCTCCATAATATGTTCAATGATGTATGTGCTGGCTACCACCAATGCGGGGGAAGTACTGAAGGTGCCTATGTTTGTAGAACACTTTATGGAATATGAAGGAAATCTTTCAGAATTCGTCATGGAACATTATGACAATCATAAAAAAGATGCTGACTGGGATCTGGATCAGAAGTTACCTTTTATTAATCCGCCTATTGTATTGACTGTACATGCACAACTTCCTGATTATACCTTTGAAATCAAAAAACCTAAGGAAATCAGAATTCCTCAGAAAAACAGCATTTATCAGGAAAAGGATTTCTCAAACCTTTACCTTTCCAATATTTTCCAGCCTCCACGGCTTTCTTCATTGATTTAAAATTAAAAATGAATACTTTAAGTTTTCCTTAAAGTCATCTATTCTTATTGTTTATCAATCAATCTTGTAGCATAACATTATTCTGCTTTGTTTTTAAATAAGAGTACACTTATCTTGTGAAAATCTTTGATTTTTATTTTTTGTGAACTTCTATTCAACCCCATTCCAAACTTAAGCCAGGTTTGTGACTTTTGCGGTTCATCCATCAATTACAAGCAGTTTATAAAAGACTACAGATTATCTATTAATAATTTTTTCATGTTAAACAAAATTATTGAGTTTTCTGTAAAGAATAAACTCATCATTGCTCTGTTCACCATAGGATTAGTCCTTTTCGGAGTATATGAAACCTCCAGATTACCCATTGATGCTCAGCCTGATATCACCAATAATCAGGTACAGATTATCACTACTGCACCTTCTTACGGAGCTGCAGATATTGAGCGTCTCGTAACATTTCCCATTGAACAGGCAACCAGCAACATCAGCGGAATCACCGAGCTCCGAAGCCTCTCCAGATTCGGATTGTCATTAGTAACAGTTGTTTTTGATGATGATACCGATGTATATTGGGCCCGACAACAGGTCCAGGAGCGTTTACAGCTCGTTCAGGACAATATTCCTGCCGGAATTGGAAAGCCAGAATTAGGTCCTATTTCTACAGGATTAGGCGAAGTTTTCCAATATGTAGTAAGAGCCAAGAAAGGCTATGAAAACGTGTATGACGAAACGGAATTAAGAACTATTCAGGACTGGATAGTCAGACGACAATTGCTCGGAACCAAAGGAGTTGCAGATGTCAGCAGCTTCGGAGGAAAGCTGAAACAGTATGAGATTGCTATTAATCCTAACAAACTTCAGGCTTTTAATATCAATATCAATGATGTTTTTGCAGCATTGGAAAAGAATAACCAGAATACCGGTGGAGCTTATATCGAAAAGAAAGAAACCGTTCTTTTTATCCGAAGTGAAGGTCTTTTGGGAACAACAGAAGATATTGGAAATACCCAGGTAGCAGAAACCAAAGAAGGTATTCCTGTTCATATTAAAGATGTTGCCACGGTGAAAATCGGATATGCGACAAGGTATGGCGCCATGACCTATAACGATACAGGAGAAGTCTCCGGAGCGATAGTATTGATGCTTAAAGGAGAAAATGCCAATCAGGTAATCGGTAACATCAAGCAAAAGCTTGAAAAGATTCAGGAATCTTTACCGGAAGGGGTAGTGATTGAACCTTTCCTGGATCGTGCTAAAATGGTTAACAATACCATCAGTACGGTAAAGACCAACCTGATGGAAGGAGCTTTAATCGTTGTGTTCATCCTTGTCATTTTCCTTGGAAACTTCAGAGCCGGATTGCTGGTTGCCTCTGTCATTCCTTTAGCCATGCTGTTTGCCATTATTATGATGAATATCTTTGGTGTTGGAGGTAACCTGATGAGCCTTGGTGCTTTAGACTTTGGTCTTATTGTGGATGGAGCTGTTATCATTGTAGAAGCAGTTCTGCATCAACTGGCTCATAAAAAGCATTTTGGAAAAGACAATATGCTGAGTAAAAAGGAAATGGATGACCAGGTTTCCAGTTCTGCCACCAAAATGGTTAACAGTGCCGTTTTCGGACAGATTATTATCCTTATCGTATACCTTCCGATCTTTACACTGCAGGGAATTGAAGGAAAAATGTTCAAACCAATGGCACAAACGGTAGCTTTTGCCTTAATTGGAGCCTTTATTCTTTCCCTTACCTATATTCCCATGATGAGTTCATTGGTATTGAGCAGAAAGAAAAAAGAAAAAGAGAATATTTCCGACAGGGTAATGGCCAAAGTGGAAGCAGGGCATCAAAAGTTCCTGATGAAAGCTTTAAAATTCAGAAAAACAATCATTCTGAGTGTTTTGGTTCTTTTTGCCGGGGCCGTTTTCACCTTATCCAGAATGGGTGGAGAATTCATTCCTTCTTTGGAAGAAGGAGATTTTGCTGTTGAAATGAGGATTCTTCAGGGAAGTAATATCAATGAGACCAAAAAGGTAACCACACAGGCTTCAAGCATCCTTTTAAAACAGTTCCCGGAAATCCAGAAGATCGTTGTCAAGATCGGAAGTGCTGAGATCCCAACAGAACCTATGCCCATGGATGCCGGAGATATGATTATTGTTTTAAAGCCTAAAAAAGAATGGACCTCTGCCCAATCATTCCCTGAACTCTCAGAAAAGATGAGCAAGGCATTAAGTGTTATTCCGGGATTAACAACCAGCTTCCAGTTCCCGGTGCAGATGCGTTTTAATGAACTGATGACCGGAGCCAGACAGGATATCGTCTGTAAAATTTACGGTGAAGATCTTGATAGCCTTACCACCTATGCCAAAAAACTGGGAAGCATCATTAATACAGTAAAAGGAGCTCAGGATCTTTATATAGAACCTGTTGAAGGAGCTCCACAAGTTGTAATTGATTATAACCGCTCAGAATTATCCAGATACAATATTTCCGTTGGAGAGATCAACAGAGTAATTAATATGGCCTTTGCCGGGCAGACGGCAGGAGCTTTATATGAAGGGGAGAAAAAGTTTGATATCGTTGTCCGTATGGATAATGATTATAAAAAAGATATTACCAGCATCCAGAACTTATTGGTTCCTACCGCTTCCGGAGAACAAATTCCTCTGTCTCAACTGGCTAAAGTAGAACTTAAAGACAGTCCGAACCAGATCCAGAGAGAAGATACCAAAAGAAGGATTATCATAGGATTTAATGCCAAGGGAAGAGATGTTCAGACTGTTGTGGAGGAACTTCAGCAAAAAGTAGGAAAGGATATGAAATTCTCTCCTGGATATACCATTGCTTATGGAGGAACTTTTGAAAACCTAAACGAAGCCAAAGCCCGATTAGGAGTTGCTGTTCCTATTTCTTTGGTGATGATTTTCTTGCTGTTATTCTTTGCTTTCGGTTCTGTAAAACACAGCTTATTAATCTATACCGCAATACCATTATCAGCAATTGGAGGAGTATATTTCCTTGCTTTAAGAGGAATGCCTTTCAGTATCAGTGCCGGCGTTGGATTCATTGCTTTATTTGGAGTTGCCGTACTTAACGGAATTGTTTTAGTATCAGAATTTAACCGATTGAAAAAGAATGGTATAACCAATACCAGCAGAATTGTGTTGATGGGAACAAGGATCAGACTTCGCCCGGTTCTGATGACTGCTTTTGTAGCTTCATTAGGTTTCCTTCCAATGGCAATCAGTAACGGAGCAGGAGCTGAAGTACAGAGACCATTAGCTACCGTAGTGATCGGCGGATTGATGCTTGCCACTCTTTTAACCTTGTTTGTACTCCCTATTCTTTACGTCTTATTTGAACACATTAATAAAGATAAAATGAAATTCTCTAAAAAAATAAACTATAAAAAACTGTCTGTCTTCCTGCTGTTCGTTTCTTTCGGAAGTCTTAGCGCACAGGAAAGTATCACCTTTGAACAAGCTCTGGAAAAGGCTTATCAACAAAACGGAACACTTAAAAGTTCAAAATTAATCTCTGATTATCAGGAAAAATTAAAAGCCAGCTATCTTGATCTTCCCCAACTGGAAGTTACGGGAGCTTTTGGGCAGATTCAGGGGGAAGAAACGGATAACTCATTCGGACTCTCTCAAAGGTTCAGCTTTCCAACCGTCTATTCAAAAAGAAAGCAGTTGCTGGATGCGGAATGGACAGCAAGTGTTATCAATCAAAACCTAACCAAAGCACAGCTTACAAA
>NZ_MAYF01000096.1 GCF_001684955.1 Chryseobacterium contaminans
CTCCGAAGAGACTCTACCGCTCGGCTTGCATGTGTTAGGCCTCCCGCTAGCGTTCATCCTGAGCCAGGATCAAACTCTCCATTGTATGTTTGTCTGACTCACTCAAAGTTTTAACGCTTTAGTTTTTCCTTACTTGGTTGTTATATTGTATGTCAATGATCTTTATATCTTCCGCTTTTTAACGAAGCAATCTCTCTGTCAGTGTCGCTCCGTATTTGCGAGTGCAAAAGTAAAACTTTATTTTGTAATGACCAAATGTTTTTGAAAGAAATTTTAAAGTTTTTTAAGTAACCTTAACCCTTTCCAAAACCTCAATCTATCCACTCCTGCGCTCCGAATTATTCGGACTGCAAAGATAGAAACTTTATTTTAACTTACAACCTTTTTTATTAAAAAAATTAAAAGTTTTTTTCGTCTTTATCTTTTGAAGTATTATAATGTTCCTGCTTGTCTAAAAGCTCTTCTGCGCTACCGATCTACTCTCGTTTTCAGTGGGGCAAAGATAGTAACTTATTACTACGCAAAACAAACTTATTTAACATAAAATTCATATTGAACCTCATTTTTACACTTAATAGCCTGATAACATGGGTGAAAAATTTTAAACAAAATATAAAAAAAATACCCAGGTATGATTCAAACCGGGTATTTGCTATTTATCTAATATAATTTTATTGCTTATCTTCTTTGTAAATTGCACTTAAAAATTCCGCATAGGACTTTTCCAAGCCAACAATATCTCCTGATTTAAGATTCAAACCACCAATTCCAGAGTTATCCGACTTTACTTTTAATGATGAAATCTGAAAATAAAGATTGTCATCATTGGTTTTCGGCTGGACTTTCACCGTTGAACCTAAAAGTTTTTTAGTTGAGATGGTATACACTTCACCCGGAACAATTTTTAATTTTAAAAATGACCTTGGTGATATAATATAATCCCTCTTATTAATATTAATCTTCTGATCTTTTTCTGAGGAAGCAAAAATATACATTGCACCTTCCTGAACTTTCAGTTTCTCTTTTGGAGTATAATATAATGCAATCTTATAATTAGAAGGGTTGAAAGCCTGAGCCGATCCATCAATGTTTTCAAAGGGTTTAATTACAAAGGTATTGGCACCAATCTCCTTTGCTTTTTTATAAACTAATGAAAAAACCATTGCATCATCTTTTGAGAAGCCCCGAACTTCTGCTTCTCCCAAATAGATTGCACTTGTTTCTGTTTCATCTTTTTTGTAGAGAAACTTATCTGAATTGTCATTGGTTTTCTCCACTTTGTTCAGATAAACATTTTGCGCACTCAAAAGATGAGCACAAAGTATGGAAAAGATGATGGCTATATTTTTCATATTATTTATTGCGTAAGGATGTCAATACATTCTTCAAGACTGTTTTCCCAGTGTTTTGGTTCAATTTTATACATCTCTTCTATTTTATCCAGAGACATTGTACTTCTTACAGGTCTTTTGGCAGGAGTAGGATACTGCTCGGTTGTTAATGCATTTAATTGTATTGAGGATTTTGAAAATTCTGCAATTTTCTTAGCGAAATCAAACCATGTGGTTTCCGGATAATTTGAAAAGTGGAAAATTCCAAAGGTTTTATTTGGATTTTCAATGATATTCATGATTGCTTCGGCAAGATCGTTAGCATTTGTAGGCTGTCCGAACTGGTCTGCAACAATTCCTAGCTCCGTTTTCTGAGAAAACAAGTTCAGCATAGTTTTTACAAAGTTTTTATTAAACTCAGAATACAACCATGAAGTTCTCAGGATAATAGTTCTGGGATTAAGCTCCAATGCCAGCTCTTCACCTTTTCTCTTTGATTCTCCATAGACTCCTATTGGATTGGTAAAATCATCTTCTGAATAAGGAAGGTTTGTATCTCCATCAAAAACATAGTCTGTAGAGACATGAATAAGAATAGTTTTATATTCAGTGCAGGCCTGAGCAAGATGAGCCACTCCATCCGCATTTACAGCAAATGCCTTCTCTCTTTCTTTCTCTGCTAAGTCTACCGCCGTATATGCAGATGCATTGATACAGTAATCCGGTTTGTTGTCATAGAAAAAGTCGTTTACTTGTTCTTCGCTGGTAACATCCAGGGTTGTGGAATCTGTAAAAATAAACTCATATTTATTTTCAAAATTGGGAGCAATTTTTCTGATACAGTTTCCTAACTGGCCATTGCTGCCTATTACTGCTATTTTTTTCATATATTATTCATTTTAAATTATCAAAAGTTCTCAATAGAAATATCTATTAAGAGTTTTTTGCATTTTGAGATCTTAAAAATTTAACTCTTGACTGGAAATCCTTTTGTATCAGATCTACATAAAACTTATTGAATGTTTCTTTTATATCTTCTGGATGAACTTCTGATTTTCTTGTTTTCATATTGAAATAAATGACAGTAACCCAAAGTACAGCATGAACTGTTTTCTCATCTAAGCTTTTCATCAGGATTTCGACTTTGGCTGTTCTATCCTGTACATCGATAGTTTTACTGCTGATAACGACCTGAGTATTATACCTTACTTCTTTCATATAAGCTATTTCATTCTGGATAGCGATCCAGGTGCAGCCTGTCTGTTTGGTATATTCCTCATAAGTAAATCCGTAGAATGTTTCTACATGATCTTCTCTGGCATTGAACATATAATCGAGATATTTTACATTATTCAAATGGCCGATCGGATCACAATCGCTGAACCTAACTTTTACTATAGTTGATACTTCTTTTTCCATTCCGCAAAAATAAACAAACCGCCTCTTTTGGAGGCGGTTTGTCTTATAAATCTTTGTTAATTTGTCGAAATTATTGAATTCCTAATTCTTTCTTTACAGCTGCAGTAGCATCAGCTCCCGCTTTATAAAGGAATGCAGGTGAATTTGCATCCATTACATACTCATATCCGTTAGCTTTAGCAACTTTATCAACAGCATCGTTCAATTTTTTCTCAATTGGTCCGAAAGCTACTTCTTGCTTAGCCTGAAGATCTTTTTGAGCTTTGTCCTGCATTTGAGCTATTTCTTCCTGAATTTTTTGTAATTCAGCTTCTCTAGCTTTGTTTTCGTCTGCAGTTTTCTTAGGAGCTTCTTCGCTATATTGCTTTAGTTTAGCTTGCCCAGCATCATATTTTTTCTTGATCTCAGCTTGTTTAGTATCGTAGAATGTTTTAAGGTCAGCATCTGCTTTTTTCTTTTCAGGCATTGCATTAAGAACTCCCAATACATCTAAAGTAGCCATTTTTTGAGCTTTTGCCATACCTACAGAAACAACCATCATTACTGCTGCAAATAATACACTTAATTTTTTCATAATTGGTAAATAAATAATTTAATTTGTTTTTAGATTTCAAATTTACGTAAAAGTTAACTTATAATTTTATTTTTTACTTTTACTTGTTGTTTTCTCTTTTTTATCTCCTTTCAGTAAAATAGCTAATACTTTTTCTGTATAATCATATTTTCCCTGAAGAAATATAACACTAATGTTATTGCTTTTATCAAGAACTATGCCCAACCCATTTTTTTCAGACATGGTTTTAATGGCCTCCCAGATCTGATCCTGGAATGGTAAAACGAGATTGGTTCTCAATTTTGCTATTTCGCCATTGGCACCAAAACGTAAACTTGTAGTGGTTTTGATGTTCTTGTCAAGGTCTACTACTTCTTTTTCTCTTAGTTTTAGTTGATCACCTATCAATAACACTTTTTCACTTTCAAAGGCTGCCTTTTTTCTTTCATATTCTGACTGCATATTCTGAAGTTCAGACTGCCAGGTATCGATCTGAGAGTTTAATCTCGCTTCGGCTTCTTTATACTG
Organism: Chryseobacterium contaminans; assembly: GCF_001684955.1. Classification (GTDB taxonomy): domain Bacteria; phylum Bacteroidota; class Bacteroidia; order Flavobacteriales; family Weeksellaceae; genus Chryseobacterium; species Chryseobacterium contaminans. The sequence goes on from NZ_MAYF01000096.1 coordinate 3,832, forward strand.
AGGTAATTTATTTAAAATTTCATTAGTATCTACTACTCCGATTTTCTGAGCATTTCCTAACCCAAAAAGTAAAAGTAATATAAAAGTGATGGTTATTTTAAAGTTCTTCATATGTATAATTATAATGATTGGTTCATCAAGAAGTGGTTTTGCCATCCTGAAGGAGTTCCTGACATTGTCTTATCAAATCCATACGCAAAGTCGAACCCAATCAATCCGAACGCTCCCATGTAAACTCTAACTCCTACCCCAACTGATCTTTTCAGCTGGAATGGGTTATAATTACCCCATGAGTTCCAAACGTTACCTCCTTCAGCAAATGTTAGTGCATAAATTTTGGCTGTTTGGTTCATTGAGATTGGGTATCTTAATTCTAAAGTAAATCTGTTATAGATTGTTCCCCCACCTCTTTGAGTAATATCGGTAGATTCACCACCGTAAGTACTTGCGTTATCATATCCTCTTAATGGAATTAGCTCTCGGCCGTCATATCTACCTCCAAATAATCCGGTACCTCCCACATAGAATCTTTCAAATGGTGGTGCTCCTAGATTTTTGTTATATCCATCCATGAATCCCATTTCAGCAGAAGATCTCAATACCAGTTTACCGGCAATTTCGTTATAAACGTCAGCTTTAAACTTGATTTTATAGAATTCCATCCACTTATACTTATCAATAGGCTTCATTGTATCATAATCTTTATTACTAAACAATGAATATGGTGGCGTTAATTTAGCAGAAAGTTCAATATTGGAACCCATTGTCGGGAAGATAGGGTCTATCCCGGCAGAGTTTCTGCTTAATCCTAAGTTGATACTGAAGTTATTAGCAGATCCGTTATATTCTGTAGTCTCTCCAAACTGGAATGGATAGTTATTGAAGTCATACTTCTGGAACTGCAATCCTGTATATAGCGAGAAATAGTCATCCGGCCAGTTCAATAGTCTGTTCAAACCTACAGATGCTGAGAAAATATTCAATTTCTGGGATCCTCCAAGTCCATCACTATATTTTACTCTTGAGTTGTTCAAACTCACAGAAAGAGCTGTTGGTCTTGTACCGAATAACCAAGGTTCTACAAATGATACTCCATAGTTCTGGAAGTACTGTCCTGCCTGCACCTGAATGGAGAAAGTTTGTCCGTCTCCCTGTGGAACCGGCTTAAAGTCTTTAAACTTCAGGAAGTTTCTCAATGAGAAGTTATTGAACGTTAAACCTAAAGTACCGATGAAACTATTACCTCCGTAACCTGCCTGTAGCTGAACCTGAGAAGATCCTTTTTCTACAAGTTTCCAGTTGATATCTACAGTATTATCTATCTGATTAGGCTGAATATCCTGTCCGATCTGTTGTGGATCGAAGAATGACATCCCTGCTAAATCAAAATAAGTTCTCTTGATTTCGGTCTTTTTGAATAATTCTCCTGGCTTTGTTCTTAATGCTCTAAGGATTACGTGGTCATGGGTTGTTGTATTTCCCTGCCATGTTACTTTATTCCAGGTAGCCTGTTCTCCTTCATTAATTCTGATCTCCAAGTTTACGGCATCACCGTTCACTGATTTTTCAACCGGCGTTACGTTGGAGAAAAGGTATCCGTTGTTCATATAAACGGATTTGATATCGGAGTCATCTTCTTTACCACCGTCTTCACCAACCTTTTTGTTGAATCCAACCGCATCGTAAATATCCCCTTTCTTATATCCTAATAATCTCTGTAAATATTCTGTAGAGTAAACTGTATTACCAGTGAACGTAATATCACCGATATAATACTTTTTACCTTCGTTAAGTTTTACATTGATTTCGTAGTTATTGTTCTTATTTCTCCATACAGAGTCTGAAACAATTTTCGCGTCTCTATATCCCAGCGAGTTATAATAATTAATCAGGTTTTGTTTATCTTCCTGATATTTATCTTCGATGAATTTTGAAGATTTTAAAATTCCACCAATACCGAAACGTTTCTGTTTTGTTTCTTTAAAGGCTTTGTTTCTAAGCTTTCTATCACTTACACTTGGGTTTCCTTCAAACTCAATATGGTCGATTTTAACTCTTTTACCTTTTTCTACATTGATCGTCCAGTCAACCAAAGCAGGGTCTCCGGCATTTACTTTATCTTCAATTGTAATTTTTGCATCGGCAAATCCTTTTTTGATATAGTCTTTCGGAATATTTGTCTTAAGACTTGATACCAGGTTTTGGGTAATCTTTGTACCAGGCTTCAGATTGTTGTCTTTAGCCAGTTTCTCACCTTTTGACTTCCCAATTCCTTTACCCTTGAATTTTACTTCTCCAAGTTCCTTCAGATCCTGAAGATAGAATTTAAGAACTACAGTCTGTCCTTCAATACTTTGCACGTATACTTCCACTTCAGAGAAAGATTGTGTATCCCAAAGCTTTTTAACAGCATTACTGATTTTCTGTCCTGGAATATCTACGGTTTCTCCTTTGGATAAGCCGGTAAATCTGAGGATCTGAGCTGGTGTATATTTTTTTACCCCATCTACAACAATGTCTTTAAGCGTATAAGTACCTACCTCATTGTCTGCATGTACAGCATTGTTTACTTTTGTGCTGTCTTGTGGCGTTACTTGTCCATAAAAATGTGCAGAAGCAGCAAACATAATGATGGGTAATAGTCTAAACTTCATTTTATCGAGTCTTTCTTTTCTTTAAAATTATTGGCCTTGTATCTGCTCTCCGGTTAATCCGTATCTTCTTTCTTTGTTTTGATAATCAACAATACATTGGAAGAAAATATCTTTGGTAAAATCCGGCCATAGAACATTTAAAAACTGTAATTCAGC
>NZ_MAYF01000097.1 GCF_001684955.1 Chryseobacterium contaminans
TTATCATAGCTTTTCCAACTTCATGTAAAGTTAATGATTTTGACGGTAAAAAAATAGGAAAAAACCAAATAAAAGGTTTAAAGAACCATTTTACATTGGTCTGACCGTCAACAGGTTTCATAAATCCAGGTCTGAAATTATAAACACCTTTGAAATTCATCTTCTTTAAAGTATTTTCAGTTCTGCCTTTTACACGTGCCCACATCAGTTTTCCACTTTCTGTACTGTCTGTACCAGCTCCGGATACATAAATGAATACCATTTCCGGGTTTTGGTTTAAAACGGCTTCTGCAAAATGGACGGTAGTATCATATGTGATTTTAGTGTAATCTTGTTCATTCATTCCTACACTGCTGATCCCTGCACAAAAGAAACAGGCATCATAACCTTTCAGTTTTTCATCATTGATATTGATGGATAAAAAGTCCGGAACGAGATATTCTTTTAGTTTTGGATGCTCTTTTCCGGATGGTTTTCTGCTGATACTCAATATTTCAGAAATGTTCGGATTCTCAAGACATTCCATTAAAACACCTTCGCCTACCATTCCAGTAGCGCCGGTAAGAATTATTTTGATTGGGTTCATTGTTTTGCTATTGATAGTTGCAAGACGGATGAGAGACGGAAATTACTTTAAAAGATAAAAGATAAAAGATAAAAGATAAAAGATAAAAGATAAAAGATAAAAGATAAAAGATAAAAGATAAAAGATAAAAGATCTTGTCGTTAAACAACCATAACCGTAATGATTATCCATCCGGATATCAACATCAATAGGGGTGGGCCTTAGCCCGGCTGTCCAAATAAAAAATAAAATTCGATTGGCTTTAGCCAAAACCTAAAAAATAGGGTGGCTATTTATGAAATATTTCTGATTGTGGTAATGATGAGATTGCTTCGCTTTGCTCGTAATGGTGGAAAAAGAAAAACCGGAACAAGAATGGACCGGTTTTGAATGAAATTATGCTTAAAAACTATTTCTTATGCTGTAGCTGGCTGTAAATATTTTGGATCAAACCATCTGCTACGGAAATTTTTGGAACAAAAATTTTATTGATATCCGACCAGGCCATTACATTATTGAAAATACTTAAAGCGTGAACCAGTACATCGGCTCTATCTTCTCTAAGGCTGTATTTTGTCATTCTTTCCTCTACAGAAAGCTCATTGAACTCTTTGTACACCTTTTTCAGATGAGATAAAGACATTGGTTTTCCATCTTTGGTTTTGCTCATAGAGAATACCTTGTTGATATTTCCTCCTGAACCAATTGCGACAATTGGCTTTTTACTGACAATATTTTTTTTGATCTCTTCCTTCATTTCTTTCCAGTTATCTAAGGTAACAAGATTGTTAAGAAGACGGATTGTTCCGATATTGAAAGATCTTTCATAGACCATCTTACCGTTTTCATAGAAGGTAAGCTCTGTGGAACCTCCACCTACATCAATATATAAATAGGCAAATTCTTTATCAAGACTTTCAGCAACGTGGTTTTCATAAATTAAGGTAGCTTCTTCATCCCCTGAAATAATCTCAATATTGATTCCGGAAGCTTCCTGTACCTGTCTGATGATTTCGTTACCGTTTGCTGCATCACGCATGGCACTCGTTGCACACGCTCTGTAATGGTCTACTTTGTAAATCTTCATCAGATCACTGAAGATCTTCATAGAGTCAATGACCATTTTTTCTCTTTCAGGACCTATTTTTCCGATGGTAAATACATCCATACCCAATCTCAGAGGGATTCTAAGAAGGTTGAGTTTAATGAATTCCGGTTTTTTATTGTTTATCTTTACTTCATTGATGAGAAGTCTGGCGGCATTACTTCCTATGTCTATTGCTGCTATCTTCATTTTTTGCTTGTTTTAGCCTTTAAATACTTGTAGGTTTCTATTTGTGATCGACATTCTTTTTTATCATTTCTGATATACTCATTGCTCAGCTTTTTGTCTAATATCCTCGCTTTTACATTATCTCTGAGCTGGATATCAAGAATATCTTTTAATTCTTTTTTAAGGTTCTTGTCGGTTATTTTAGCTGCAGCTTCAATTCTGTAATCAAGGTTTCTGGTCATCCAGTCGGCAGAGGAGATATACATATCTTCTGATCCTTTATTATAGAAATACATTACTCTGGCATGCTCCAGGTATTCGTCTACAATACTGATAGCCTTAATTTTCTCTTTAAATTCCTTTTGGTTAACAGCACAGTAAATTCCTCTTACAATCAGTCTGATGGTTACTCCTGCTGTAGCGGCACTGTATAACTTTTCAATTAATAACCTGTCACTTAGAGAATTAACCTTTACGATGATTTCAGCCTTTCTTCCAGCTTTAGCTTCTTCAATTTCCTTATCAATATGGTGAACAATCTTTTCACGCATAAATTGAGGGCAAACTAATAAATTTTTACAAGTTTTCAAAACCGGAATATAATCATCTTTAGGTTTTTTCAATACATTGAATACTTTATTGATGTCTGCCATAATGCCCCTGTCTGAGGTAAGAAGCAAATGATCACCATAAATTCTAGCTGTTTTTTCATTGAAGTTTCCGGTGCTTACAAATCCATACTGAATGGTTTTATTATGGGCTCTCTTTTTGATCACACAAAGTTTAGCATGAACTTTTTTATTCGGAAGACCTACCAGAACTGTAATGCCTTCCGGCTCCAGCATATCTTTCCATTCGAGGTTGGATTCTTCATCAAATCTTGCCTGAAGCTCAAGCATTACCGTTACTTCTTTACCATTTCTGGCTGCATAGATCAGGGCATTGATGATTTTTGAATTGCTGGCCAGCCTGTAAGCAGTAATCTGTATGGATTTAACATCCGGATCCATAGCGGCTTCACGAAGAAGGTCTATCACTGGATTATACTTATGATAAGGGAAAGTAAGCAAAACATCTTCCTTCATAATAACATCTGTTACCCTTTCTCCATGTTCAAAAGCCTGGTGGGTGAAAGAAGTCCTTTCTACAGGCCTTTCATACTTTTCAAAAACATCAGGGAAATCCATGAAATGTTTAAAATTATGAATCTTGCCACCGGGGATAATACTGTCTTTCTTGGTTAAGTTCAGTTTTCTGATAAGAAGTTCCAGCAGGGCCTTATCCATATCTTTATCAAAAACGAATCGGGTAGGTTTCCCTTTTCTTCTGTTTTTAAGGCCTTTTTCTATTTTTTCTGCAAAGTTGGTACGGATATCATTATCCAGGTCCAGTTCTGCATCTTTGGTTACTTTAAAAGCATTCGCTGCAAATTCATCATACCCGAAATAAGAGAAAATATGTGGTAAATTGAAGGTAATTACATCTTCCAGAAGCATTACATTTTTTTCTTCCGGATCTTCGGTGGGAAGCAATACAAATCTTCCTACAAATCGGGATGGAATTTCAATGATGGCATAGTTACTGGAATACTGCCAGTCTTTTTTCCTCATGGCAACTCCAAGATAAAGACTTTTATCTCTCAGGTAAGGCATTGGAGTATTTTCATGAAGAAGAATAGGGATCACATTAGATTCCACTACCTCATCAAAATATTTTCTGACAAAATCTTTTTGAGGGGCTGTCAGGTTTTTGGCATTCTTGATAAAAACTTTATGGTCAGCCATTTCAGCCTGGATTTTTTTCCAGGTTTTATCGAAATTCAACTGCTGCCTCATTACCACTTCATTAATTCGTTGAAGGATTTTGGACGGTGGCTGATAAAAGGATTCAGCAATTACCTTTTCCTTAAAATCCATGGCACGCTTTAATCCGGCAACACGTACCCGAAAGAACTCATCCAGATTATTGGAGAAGATTCCAAGGAAACGTATTCTTAAATGTAAAGGAACTTTTTCATCCATGGCTTCCTGTAAAACCCTTTCATTAAAGGCTAACCATGTAATATCTCGTGGATTAAAGTGTAATGACATTCTAAGTGTATATATTTTATCAAAAATAATAATTCATCCAGTTTCTGTCTCTATTTCTTAGGTTAAACTTTGATTAATTTTAACAATTTTATCTTGTCTTCTACTATTTTATATTCCTATGAATTACAATGCGGGATTTCTATCGGTTTGAGTTTATTGAGCTCTTTCATTATACCGATAACAATGTCTGATAATGATATTAAGATACATTTGCATGAAAAAATTTCAGTATTAGTGGAACAAAATACCCCGTTATTTCAGGGTTTTTGTCTTGAATGTGTCATTTTGTCACAAAACGGGGTATGGTACAAATGTTGTGAAATAGTGAGTGTAAATTAAATATAAAAATTAGAAAAAAATAAAAATATTATGAGTAAAATAATTGGAATTGACTTAGGAACAACCAACTCTTGTGTTGCTGTTATGGAGGGTAAAGACCCTGTTGTTATTCCTAACGCAGAAGGAAAAAGAACTACTCCATCTATTGTAGCATTTACTGAAGACGGAGAAAGAAAAGTAGGAGATCCTGCTAAAAGACAGGCTGTAACAAACCCAACTAAAACAGTTTACTCTATCAAAAGATTTATCGGTACACACTTCAAAGAAGATGCTGCTGAAATCTCAAGAGTACCTTATAAAGTGGTTGCAGGTCCAAACGATACTGTAAAAGTAAAAATTGACGATAGAGAATATACACCACAGGAAATTTCTGCAATGATCCTTCAGAAAATGAAGAAAACTGCTGAAGATTATCTTGGCCAGGAAGTAACAAGAGCGGTAATTACTGTTCCTGCATACTTCAACGATGCACAAAGACAAGCGACTAAAGAAGCTGGTGAGATTGCAGGTCTTAAAGTAGAAAGAATTATCAACGAACCTACAGCTGCAGCGTTAGCTTACGGTCTTGATAAAAACCATAAAGATCAGAAAATCGCAGTATATGACCTTGGTGGTGGTACTTTCGATATCTCTATTCTTGATTTAGGTGATGGTGTATTTGAAGTATTATCTACAAACGGTGATACCCACTTAGGAGGTGATGACTTTGATGATGTTATCATTAACTGGATGGCTGATGAATTCAAAGCTGAAGAAGGTGTAGATTTAAAAGCTGATGCTATTGCTCTTCAAAGATTAAAAGAAGCTGCTGAAAAAGCTAAAATCGAATTATCTTCTTCTCCACAAACTGAAATTAACCTTCCATATATCACAGCTACAGCTACAGGTCCTAAACACTTGGTTAAGACTTTAACTAAAGCTAAATTTGAGCAATTATCTGCAGATCTAGTAAGAAGATCTATGGAGCCGGTTGCTAAAGCATTAAAAGATGCTGGTTTATCAACTTCTGATATTGACGAGGTAATCCTGGTAGGTGGTTCTACAAGAATCCCAATCATTCAGGAAGAAGTAGAAAAATTCTTCGGTAAAAAACCATCTAAAGGAGTTAACCCGGATGAGGTGGTAGCTATTGGTGCAGCTATTCAAGGTGGTGTATTAACAGGAGACGTAAAAGACGTATTACTTCTTGATGTTACTCCTCTTTCTTTAGGTATCGAAACTATGGGTTCAGTATTCACTAAATTAATTGAAGCGAACACTACGATCCCAACTAAGAAATCTGAAGTATTCTCTACAGCTTCTGACAACCAGCCGGCTGTAAGCATCAGAGTAGGACAAGGAGAAAGACCAATGTTTAACGATAACAAAGAAATTGGTAGATTCGACCTTACAGATATCCCACCAGCACCAAGAGGAGTTCCTCAAATTGAAGTAACTTTCGATATTGATGCGAATGGTATCCTAAGTGTATCTGCTAAAGATAAAGGAACTGGTAAAGAACAGTCTATCAAAATCCAGGCTTCATCAGGTCTTTCTGACGAGGAAATCGAAAGAATGAAGAAAGAAGCTCAAGAAAACTCTGCAGCGGATGCTAAGAGAAAAGAAGAAGTTGAAATCTTCAACAAAGCTGACGGATTGATCTTCCAAACTGAAAAGCAATTGAAAGAATTTGGTGAAAAACTTTCTGCTGACAAAAAAGCAGCAATTGAAAGTGCAGCAGCTGAATTAAAAACTGCCTTTGAAGCTAAAAATGCTGATGATGTGAAAGCTAAAACTGAAGCGTTAGATGCAGCATGGATGGCAGCTTCTGAAGAGTTATATGCAGCTGGTCAACAGCCAGGTGCTGATGCAGGTGCTCAAAACGCAGGTGGAAACAATGCTGGAGGTGAGGATGTACAGGATGCAGACTTCGAAGAAGTAAAATAATTACTGATTAATAACAGTTAATATATAAAACCGTCTTAGAACTATCTAAGGCGGTTTTTGTTTTTTGATATGATTAAAAAACTTATATACATTTGCACTGTAAATAACACAGGAAGTATTTAATTATAAATGGCAAATGAAATTAAAATTATCTTTTATTTTGATTGTATTTTTTATAGCAATCAGGGCACAATCAAAAAATGATTTAAATTCCGAAGAGAAAGAATATATTTCAAAGTTTATATATCCAATAAAAACTTTTAATCCAGCTGAAAAAGATCATAGTGATTTGTTGATCTTAAACAAACTCATTGGAAATTCTAAAATAGTAGGATTAGGAGAATCTAC
>NZ_MAYF01000098.1 GCF_001684955.1 Chryseobacterium contaminans
TTGATAAAAAGTTACCGGATTTCTGATTAAAGGAAAAAATATCATCTCATTAAATTAGTAGAGTTTGACGATTATTTTATTTTTTTTTTTTAAATGGGTCTAAATACTGATGTATAAAGACTTTTTTCTTTTAATTTCTTTATCATCTCCACAATTTCCTTTATCTTTAATGCAATCAATATACATTATGAGGATAAATAGATTTTTTGCAGTACCGGCTGTCATGTTGGCTGCCCAATTTTCATGGGCTCAGGTAAAGGTAGACCCAAAAGAGAACCTTCCCCCAATCGTAAAAAGTTTTGTAGATGAAGTAAACAATAATTCCCAGCTTGAAGGGATGGCTTATGAGCTTCTGGATGGGATAGGACCGCGTCTTGTGGGAACTCCGGAAATGCTTGCAGCTAATGAATGGAGTGCTGAAAAGCTTCGTTCATGGGGAATTGAAGCTAATCTTCAACAATTTGGAACCTGGAAAGGATGGCAGAGAGGAACAACCCATGTAGATATGGTATTTCCAAGAGTTAAATCTTTATCTGCAACCCAGTTGGCATGGAGCCCTGCTACCAAAAAGGCTGTTGAAGCAGAAGTAATCATTCTTCCAAAAGTATCATCCAAAGCAGAATTTGACAAATGGCTTCCTTCTGTAAAAGGAAAAATTGTACTGATGGCTCAATATCAGAAGATCGGACGTTCGGATGAACAGATCAAAGAGTTTGCAACTCCTGAACTGTATGAAAAGCTTAAGGCAGAAAAAGAACAGGCAACTAAAGACTTTGTGGCCTATGTAAAGAATATTGGTTATGATAATAATACTCTTCCAGAGGCACTGGAAAATGCTGGTGCAGCAGGAATTGCTATTTCAAACTGGACAGGCATTATGGGAGCCAACAGAATCTTCGGGGCAAAGACTTCCAAAATTCCAATGATAGACATTGATGTAGAAGACTATGGTATGCTTTACAGAATGGCTGAGAAAGGAGCTCAACCTAAAATTAAGATTGATGCCCAATCCAAAGTACTTCCTGAAGCAAAAAGCTTTAATACAATAGGGATGATTAAAGGAAAAGAAAAGCCGGATGAATATGTTATTCTTTCCGCTCACCTTGATTCATGGGATGGTGCACAGGGAGCTACAGACAATGGAACCGGAACCCTTACGATGCTTGAGACTATGAGAATCCTTAAAAAATACTATCCAAATAACAAAAGGACAATTGTGATCGGCCTTTGGGGAAGTGAAGAGCAGGGATTAAACGGTTCAAGAGGCTTTGTAGCAGATAACCCTCAGATTATAAAAGGAACGCAGGCTGCGTTTAACCAGGATAATGGTACCGGACGTGTTGTCAATATCAGTGGCCAGGGATTTGTAAAAGCATATGACTATATCGGAAAATGGCTTGATGGGGTTCCGAAAGCTGTAAGAACTCACATTAAGACAGATTTCCCTGGAATGCCTGGTGGCGGTGGATCAGATCACGCTTCATTTGTAGCAGCAGGAGTACCAGGGTTTTCTTTAGGTTCATTGAACTGGGGATATTTCGGATATACTTGGCATACCACAAAAGATACTTATGACAAGATTGTTTTTGATGAGGTGAAGAATAATGTGATCTTAACAGCTGCATTAGCATATATGGCTTCTGAAGATCCTGAGTTTACCAACAGGGAAAAAAGAGTAATGCCTAAAGACGATAAAGGAAACCCGGTGCAATGGCCGGAAGCAAAAGAACCTAAAAGAAGTTCTAAAGATTATAAATAATAAAGATTCTATAACAAAGTAGAATTGTTCAAGAGGTTGCCTGAAAAGGTGACCTTTTTTATTTTTTTAAAATTTTATGTCACTTTCTGTTGATATAGTAATGCTGGAATTCCTTTATTACTGTTGGAATTATGTACAAGAGAACTGTTTTGTATACAATTTAAAAAGTTAATTGTGCATTGATAAAAATTTCAAATTAAAATTAATGGTCGGAAATAATTATAAATAAGGATTTCTCCAAAATGGAGAGTGTTTTTTGATGGTGTTTTTTGTACATATTTTCAACAATAATATGCAATAAGAAAACATATGAATACAGAAAGTAGTAAGATGCAGATTTTTAATTTTAAAAACCTTTAGAATTAAAAAACACACCAGATTATGAAAAAAAATATTTCGGATCACGCGGATTCGGTTGATAAATCCGATCCTACAGATAAACAAAACTTTTATGTTGTAAAACCTGATGAAACATTGGAAAGTATTTCCCGGGATCTTATGCTTGAAAATCCTCAATATCTTCAGGAATATCATAATCAACGCTGCAGTTTTCTGGATATTATTCCTGATGATGGAAAGTTAAGACTGTTGCAAAAGCTCTGTATTCCTGGTTCAAAGGAGATTCTGAAAATGAATGCTTTGATCAGGGAAAAGGGAGAAGGTTTATATCAACAATTTCCCAATGGAAAAATTCCTTTTAATGCAGAAGCTTTTTCCGGAGAGTATAAGATCAGGCAGACGGAAAGTGATGATGGCGCTCAGAAAAGTGAATATGCTTATTCCATTCACTTTAATTATATAAAAAAAGAGGAAAACAGGTATTGTATTCATTTTTCGATGAGTGATTTTACGAAAGATGGGGAAGAGTTAGAACAAAAGATCAATACCCTGGCGTCCGCATTTGCTAGAATTATTTATCCGGTAACATTAGTTATAGATGAATCCGGAAAGTTCGTGGCGGCAGAAACTCACCAAGAGGTCCAACATATTATTAATGAAATTGAAGCTTTAAAGAAGTATCACCAAGGCGCTTACGCCTCCATGCATATTGATCAGATGAAAGATAAAATGGCTGATTCAAAGAATATTTATAGCAGCTTGAAAAGGATATTGCCCATACAGTTCCTTTTTGGCTGTTTTTATCAGGCTCGTTATACCATCTCAGGCTTTGCATCTCCTTATACAGATGAATTTTCATGGCTGGCTCCGGCTTCTCCGATCAGGATGGAAATCGTCAATCAAACTTTATCAGAAAAAGATTCCGGCTTTCTGGAGGTATTACAGACAGGGAGATCTGTAGATTATCGTACGGTTGAGCAACTTTTTGATTATGATTGGGAATATGATCTATTGGAAAAGCCTCATTCAAAATCACTATCAGCCAACCATTCAGCTGCATATATTTTGAGTGCAGAAGATTTCTCTGTGCAAAAGCTCAAAGCGGAGTTTGATATTCAAATTGCAGATTATGAAAAGTCTGTGACTTTTGAACTGGAAAAATTAGCAGGATAATAAAAACACGATTGAATTAACCCAACACAAGAATTATGTCAGAAAATTTATCAGCACATGAAGGTCAGCATTTTGTCATCCAAAAAGGCAAAGCCAGCTGCAATCAGGGAGATTTGTTCCCTCAGTTTAAGGTAAGCTCTCATCAAAAACATTATTGGAATCATAAAGAAGCCATAGCAGATTATCTTGCCGTAACAGAGGAAGATGTACAGTTTAATCCTTCCGGACCAAGCTTTGGAAAATGCAGGTTGAAACCTTCTTCCGGCGGATATTTACCCTGTGCTTATGCTCCTGCCGGAAAATGGATGAAGACTTACGAAAAGGTAAAGGTTATGGGGAAAAGCTGTCTTTCCGAAATCTCTGAACTGATGTGCAGTACAGGAGGAATTATTACGGTGAAAGAACATGGCCAGACTTCTATAATGAACCGGCAGAATATCACACTGGCTGATCTTCAAAGCTACCATCTTATTAATCCGTTCATGGACTTAAAAGAATCTCAGGAAGAACTGGAAGAACCCGATCCGATTTATGAATAAAATGTTTCAAAAGTAACAGACATGGCAAAATTGACTATTACAGGCAATACTCAACCCGTTGTTGGAAATACGGAAGCTTATTCTCTTTCGGTATTTGATAACCTGATGTCTTCCAACCCTTTTTCTTTTCCACCTCCTAAAATACAATGGAATATTCATGTACAAGACCGGAAAGGCTGGCGGCTGGCACATGGTAACACAAAAGAAGGGGAATATATTACCTATAAATTTACCCATAAAAGTTTAAAATATAAGGCTTTAAAAATTGAAGTCATAAGAGGGAAGGATAAAGGCGAACTGTATATAAAGCCACAAGAGGCTGAAGAACCCAAAATACTCCGTGTAGATCTATCAGATGTAAATTCTCAACGATTGAAGAGAGGAAAGTTGCTTCATTATACGGATACTTTAATTGCGAAGGCGCATTGTGTGGGAATGTTCGGACATAAAGTATCTTTTACTTTATGGGAAGATGATGCAATAGGTAAGGGGCATGATCCTGTTATTAATATGATGAACAGGATTAATCCGGTGCCTCTTGTAGGGGAAGTGGATCATGAAGGAATTGCTAAAGTGCTTTTCAGGTTACCAAGTTATACCATGGCAGTACAGATTGCGAATGCTCAGGTAGCGAGAGGAGATCAGAATGAAGGTAAAACCCATGAGTATTATGTGACGGCAGAAATGGTCTCCAAACATATTCTGAAGTCGAGTCCTAATGTAAATATTGCTAACCCTGCTCATATTCCTGAATATCCTAAAAAACAAAAGTCAAAGGAAAACAATTCTGGCTCCGGAAAATCCCCGGATGTTCCAAAAAATAGAGATACAAAACCAGGAAAGCCCAAACCTAAGCCAGAATCCCCAAAGTTTCCGCAAACTCCGGCAGCAAAGAAACAGGCTGACCCTGAAGGAAATATCCTAAGTGCTGAATTTACGGATAGTACCGGAAAACCATTGAAAAATGCTCAAACAGGTAATGCTGTCTCTATTAAGATCATCAGCCGGAATATGAGAGGGAAAAATGTAAAGGTGCGGATCTGGGAAGAGGATTTTTCACGCTACAGCAATGATCTTCTATTTGAAACTTCAGTGACACTGGCTTATGATACGACAAACTTTATCAATGGGATCATCTTAACAAAAGAGATGTACAATAAAAGTAACGATTGGGGTGAAGGTAAAGAAAGGGAATATTTCATAGAAGTTGAACATCTGAATACCTCTGTGACTTCTCAGGTAATTCCGGTAAGCCTAAATGCTGAACCTGTGAAGGTGGATCCTAATGATTCTCCTGCGATTATTAGGGAACCGAAACAGGAGAAAAAAGAAGAAAAGGTATGTGAATGTGAGGCTAGAGTAAGGGCCTATATGAGAATGCTTAGAGTTGGAGAAGGTACAGGAGAAATAATAAAGTCTCAAAAGCTTAATAAGACAACAAAAAAATATGAAATTATTTATATACCACATGATTTTGAAGAAGGCTATACAAAATTATTCGGTGGAGAAAATTTTACTAAACCACCTCATAGTAAAGACTTGAGTTCACATCCAAATATTAAAGTTCTCTGGTATACGAAGAAAAATGGAGAAAAAGTATATAGCTCTGCAGCAGGTGCATATCAAGTAATGGGATATACATGGAATGATAAAAATATGATCAATCAAAGAAAAACATATAATATAAAAGATTTTTCTTCCGAAGGTCAAGATAAATTTTGTATAGTCCTATTTAAACACAAAAGAGAAGGGATGCTTAATTTAATAATCAAAGGAGATATAAGAGGAGCTACAGAGAAATATGGCAGTTATGAGTGGGCAAGTTTACCGCCGGGACAATATGGGCAACCTATTGAAACAATGGAAAAAGCACTAGAGTTATATGATAAATTTTATAAAGAAGAGCTGGAAGGAAAAAGCCCATTGCATTTGAAAAAAGGTTTTTTAAAAGAATTTGGATATGATTGTTGTGGAGAGACTATAATAAAAACAGCTAGATCAAATTCAAATTGTGGGAAATCAGAGATTGATTTGAGAACTAAAATAAAATGGCAAACACAGTTTGATCCAAAATGGGGAGGGAGAGATAAGCAAATGGTAGCTTGTAAAAAAACTTGCGATGATATATTAATAAATAGTGGCCTTAAACCCACTTCATTAGCAAGATTATATCAAACTGCAATTGAAAATGACAGTCATACCCAGTTAATTATTAATATTCAGGTTTCGAAGGATGCTATTTCATATTTGGATAGTGAATTAGAAAAAGGGCATCCTGTTCAAGTTGGAGTAGATCACGGATTGGGGTACAAAATTAATAATAATGTAGATCATTCAACAGATCACTTTGTTGTTATTGTTGGCCGTAAATGTGATGGTAACAGATGTTATTATGTTTTTTATGATGTTGGCACAAGTCATAAAGAAAAAGGAGCAAGTGATGATAATCGCCTGTACCTTGATAAAATAGATTTTTCTTTAAAAGGTAAAACGGTCTACAACGGGCATTTTTATACAGTAACTCAAGTAAGAAAAAATTAATTAAACATGAAAAATATACGTTTGAAATTG
>NZ_MAYF01000099.1 GCF_001684955.1 Chryseobacterium contaminans
AAAATATAAAAAACAATTTCGGCAGCCCGTTGGGCTGCCGAAATTATTAATCTTCTATGGTAAAATCCACTACTGAATCCAGCTTCGGATATTTATTGGCAGAAATAAATTTCTTTCCTGTGCAGTCTACTTCCAGCCAGCCTTTCCTTTTTTTCACATCTCCTGCTTCCATCACAAAAGGAACGAAGGAAATTTCTTCTTTCCCTTCCTCTTTCATTTCTCTATATTGAACCGCAATATCTAAAATACATTCATGTTCTGTATTCAATTTTACATTTCGGTAGATGATATCATAATGGGTTTCTTTATTTTCCGGAATATCCAAATAAGTTTCCCATCCTGTACTATCTGAGTTCAATTCACTGATTGCTTTCAATGCATAATATAAAGCAATTGTATAATATTTTCTGGTTCCTTTTCTTGTGTAGTCATCTACAAAATGTCCACCTTCAAATAAAATAGTAGGCATCCCTGCCTTTATAAAATTGTCACCTGTGGAAGTAGGATAAAATTCATCCGAATATCTTCCAATCTGGTTCGGAATCATTTCTTTTAAATGATTATAAATACTTCCGATAACCGCCATACATTTTTTTCTGTTTTCTGTAACGGTACGTTCTACGTTTTCAGAGGGAGCTAAAAAAGAAAGAGTAGCCGGATGGATACCATCTGTAGTAAAAATGGTTCTCTGCTCATGAAGGTTCAATGCATAATCATATTTCTTTGAAGCTGCAGCTTTTTTCAGAAACTTAATCTCCTTACTTGCCTCATTATGGAAATCACGGTTAAGATCAATATCGGATGCATTCAGTCTTGTCCATCTTTCAGATCCGTCAGGGTTGAGCATAAAAATAAAGTCTAATCTGATTTTACTAAATAAGTCTTCCTTCATTTCAGGAGCCTTATCAAGGCTTGTCAAAAGATCAAGCATGGCATGGGTAGCATTGGATTCATTTCCGTGCATTTGAGACCAGGCCAATACCTGGATGTTTCCGGTTCCGATGCTTAATTGATAAATAGGCTTCTCTAAATAGGAAGTTCCGATCTCCTGAATATAATCGCTGAGATTCGCCTGTAGGTAAGAAAATAATTTTTCAGGGGAAATATAGCGATTTGAGAAATCGGGAGTTGGAGAATAGATATGTTCAAAGTTCATTGCTGGAAAATAATTTACTGGAACCAAATTTAGCCATTTTAGAGCATACAATAAATATTAACATTTGTAAATAGGTCGAAAGCAGGAAAAATTAACAGGATTTTTGTAAACAGAATTAAATTTACAAAAGTCAAATTCAGGTTTTTAGCCGTTGTGAGTCGATTAACATAAGTAACATTGTTAAACATCTGCTACTGACAAAATGTCTGTTGATAAAATTGTGGATTGCGAATAATTTAATTAAATATATTTAAAATTCTTAATTTCAATTAGTTATGGATTTTATTTAAATACTATTTGTAACCTTACTTGAAGTATAAAAACATCCATTTTAGGCTGAATAAGCATATTTATTTCAAACATATTAAATATATGAAATATAGGACTTATGCGTAATATACAAATGTAAAAAGAGAAATTTCAAAAAAAGTCCTGCCATTTTTATCTGAATTAATTTTTCAGAGAAACTTTAGAGCTTAATGGAAAAAGAATTTTGTTAACTAATATAATCTATCTGTAAATGGAGCTATAATTCCTCTTTAAAATGTATTTTACACGAGTAATTTACTTATGTATATCAATGATAACACCTTATATATGTGTTATAACCCATATTTTAGAAGTTTAATGACTTTTATATCAGTTCTTCGCATATTAACTTTGTAAATCATAAAATTAGAAAAGAGAGGGCTTATAGAATAGTCCTTTAGCAGCCAAAATTTATATTTATAGGTCATTTTTTATGGTCATTTATCTGGAATATGCTTCCATTATAGATTACTACTTATAATTAAATTTAGCCTATACAATATTAAAATACATTTGTAATAAAATAATAAATTATTTAATATCAGTTAATTACATGTTGTTTACATTTGTATATTGACAAGTATTTTAACTATTTACATCTGTATGTTGTTTTTGTAAATTTTATAGATTACATTTGTAACATAATTAAAGGCTTATTTTTATGAGTTTAAACGAAAGAATTTCAAAAGTTATAGAGTATTCCCGACTTACCCCTTCTGAGTTTGCAGATGAGATTGATGTACAACGTTCCTCAATTTCACATATTACATCCGGAAGAAATAAACCGTCATTGGAATTTATCATAAAAATAAAATCCCGTTTCCCTGAGCTACTTTGGGATTGGTTGGTTACAGGTGAAGGCGAAATGCTAAAGCCAGCATTACCGGAAACAAAAATTCAGGAAGAGCAGCCTGAAGAGGATCAGGTGAGAACAACTCCTCTACCCGATCTTTTCACTATGATCAATGAGGATAATGAATTCGGAGCAGATGAAACAGAAACTGAACCTCTTCTGATATCTTCTGGAGAATCGGTTATACCGGCCCAAGATAAAGCTTCAGAAAAAATATCGGATTCTCAGCGATTAGAAAATTCCCCTGAAGATATTTTAAGCCAAGTAATTGGAAATCAAACCAATAAAATAAAGCGTATTGTTTTGTTCTATGAAAACGGAAAATTTGAGAGTTTTGAACCTTAGAGTTAGATATTCATCATCTAATATTCAAAAGTAAAAATAAATGTCTGTTAGTCATTTTTAAGAATGTACGAATGATCATCAAAAAGAAAATCTGAAATTTCTTTTGACACCAAGATTTTGCTAAGAGTTCTGCCTTATTTAAGGAAGCTAAGAAGGAATCAATTTCATTGATTTTTGCTAAGCGAATGTACAGCCATATAGCTTACCTAGCCACTGAATAAAGTACTAGAATTTTGGAAGCAACAACACCAAATGAATCTATCTATTCCAGTAAAAAAATTATTAAAAAACCTGACCAAGGAAAAGGCCAGGCTAAAAAATATTTGAAGAAGAAAACTAAAGCTATTTGCTTTATTTGTTTTTAAATTTTGGGTATTCCTGAGTGTACATTTACTTCTTTCACTGTTCATTTATTAACGTATATCCAGGAATTATAACGAATCTATTTGAGAGAATGATCTCTTTCGGAACCAGAGAATTCTGTCACATTATAATAGAATCGTGGCAGATAAAGTATGTTCATGCATTAGTTTTTACAGCTTTATCAAATATAGAAATTAAAAATAAAATCAGCAATAAAAATTAAATTATTTTAATAAATAATTAATATTAAATAAAAATTAACTTTTAATTATCAACGGATGATATTTTATTTGATTTGTAAAATTTACAATAAATACAATATTTATATTAAAATAACTCAAACAAAAAGACCCGCAGATTTTGCGGGTCTTTCGTTTATTTAGATAACAATTATTTTTGTTTTTTCCTTCTTTCCAATTCTTTTTTGATAAGTCCAAGTTCTCTTCCGGTTTGTCCGGCTACAGAGGTGTTTTCCTGGGCTCTTCTCGTTAGATATGGTACAACATCCTTTACAGGTCCGTACGGCAGATATTTAGCTACGTTATAGCCTTTATCAGACAAGTAGAAGGTAATATTATCACTCATTCCGTAAAGCTGTCCGAAATAAACGTGTGGATTCCCGTTTTCCAAAGACTTGGCTTTCATTTTATCCATAATCAGCTCAGAAGAGATTTCGTTGTGGGTTCCAAAGAATGCAGATACTTTATCCAGGTGATTCATTACAAAGTCAATTCCTGCATTATAGTTCTTGTCTGAAGCTTCTTTAGTAGGCTGAATTGGATCTGCATATCCTTTTTCTGCTGCTCTGGCTCTTTCTTTTTCCATATAGGCCCCACGAACAATCTTATAGCCGATAAAATAGTTCTTTTCTCTTGCTCTCTGCAGGTGTGCTTCCATGTATTCCAGTCTTCCGGTTCTGTACATCTGGATCGTATTCCAAACGATAGGTTTTTCCGGGTTATATTTCTCCATCATCTCTTCACAAAGCTGGTCTGCTGAATCCTGCATCCAGGTTTCTTCCGCATCTACCATTACTTTTTTGTCATTTTCATGGCAAAGAGCACATACTTCATCAAATCTTCTTACTACTCTCTCCCATTCTTCTTTCTGGCTGGTAGTAAGCTCTGCCCCTTTTCCAACAGCTTCATAAAGATCAATTCTTCCGAATGCTGTAGGCTTAAATACGATAAAAGGAATCGCTGGATTTCCTACTGAAAATCTTACAATATCTTTGATCTCCTTACATACTGCATCAAAAGTTTCTTCATCTTCTTTCCCTTCAATGGAATAATCGAAAATACTTCCAACTCCTCTCTTGAAAAGCTGTTTTACCACCTTCATACTTTCCTCACGGGTTTCTCCACCACAGAACTGTTCAAACAAAGTGTTTTTTACAATTCCGGTAACGAATGGAAAGTTGTTGTGTACTGTAAAATTCAGAACGGATGTTCCAAGGCTGGTAAGAGCGGGCTGTTCAATCATTTTAAACATCCAGTAAGCCTTTCTCAACTGTGCATCTGTCTTGTCTGCAAATGCAACTTTAGTATCATTAAAAATGGGCATTCCTATTTATTAAATTTAGTTACGCAAAGGTAATAATAACCTGAGTTTATTTAAAGAATTTTTATTATAATTTATGTTCTATTCCGTTTAAAAGCATTGCTATGATTCCTACAAAAACCCATAAACGTAATATATTAAGTGTGAGGAAGTTGCTTTTCCGGGTAGAATTTAAAAAGAGATAGATACAAAGAATCATTACAAAAAGACCTCCTGCAAAATAATAAGCCATGAATCCGGTAACCCCGGTTTTGGTAATAATTTTCATCGAAACGGCCATTGTTATGAGGAGTAAAGAGATAAGAATGATCTTTGTATTCCTGCTTTTAAAGTAATTGGGAATGGTAGTATAACCAAATGTCTTATCTACACTTCTGGTAAGGGTATCTTTTACAATATCAATGCATAAAAGGATCAAAAAAAGAAAAACAGCCATCAGAAAAACCTTCTTTAAAAAAGTTTCATAGTACACCATCATTCCAAAGAAAGGATATAGGGTAAGGCTTACAAAAGTGAGATTATTCAGTATTAATATCCTGCTTAATTTATGACTGTAAAGCCACATAAAAAACTGGTACACTACGAAAAAAATAAAAACATTATGGGAGATCATCCAGGCTACTCCTAGTGAAATAGCTGTTAATCCCAGGTAAGCATATAGAAAATACTTCTGTTTGATGAAGCTTTGAATTCTGGTTCTGAAAGGTTTTACAATATGATCTTTCTCCAGATCGTAAAACTGATTAATGATTCCACCTGCTAAAATTGTCAGAACGGTACAGAAAATAATACCGTGAACTTTAAAATCAAAGACAAAATTTCTGAAGGATTCTTCCTGATTAAACAGGAAAAATGTGGAAACGTAGAGGGCAAATGTAAGAAGGGCAGCTACAAAAAAGCGTGCTCCCAGCAAAAAGCCCACGAATTGTGAAAATCTGTAGTATAGAGATTTTGAGATGAATTTTTTGGATTGGAAAGTTTCTTTTTCAGAATTCATTTCCAACCTGTTTAAAATCTGTAAATCACCTCTTTTTGGAAGCCTTCAAGCATTTTTTCTGCTTTTTCATAATCCTGAGTAAAGCCTAAAATATAGCCTCCGCCGCCACTTCCGCAGAGTTTTAAGTAATAAGCATTAGAATCAAGACCTTTTTTCCAGATGTTAAAAATGCTTTCAGGGATCATAGGACGGAAATGTTCATAGGCCCAGTGAGAAAGCTTTTTAAGATTTCTGAAGAAAGGATTCATATCTTTTTTAAGGAACGCTTCTATACAAGCATTGTTATAACGGATAAATTCTTCTTTTAATGTTTTGCGGAACCCTTCTGTCTTCATTTTTTCAAAGAAGATCTGGATCATAGGTCCTGTTTCTCCTGTAATTCCGGAATCAATCAAGAAAATAGCTCCTTTTCCTTCCTGTCCTTCAGGGATCGAAACTCTGTCAAGATTTTCTTTATTTTCGATAAGAATAGGCAGGTTCATGTAGCAGATCAATGGATCCATCCCAGAACTTTTTCCATGGAAATAGCTTTCCATTTCACCAAAAACAGCCTTTAATTTTTTAAGATTTTCTTTGGAGATATTGTCCGGATTCAGTTTGCTGATTGAATATTTTTCAAAAATGGCAGCCACCAAAGCCCCTGAACTTCCTACTCCATATCCTTGCGGGATATTAGAATCGAAGAAAAGTCCGTTTGAAATATCTTTTTTGAAGCTTTCAATATCCAATGTAAAATCATCAGAAAGATCAAGCGTAGTAAGAAAGTCTGAATATTTCT
>NZ_MAYF01000100.1 GCF_001684955.1 Chryseobacterium contaminans
TTTAGGCTATCAGAAACATTTAAATGAAATGGATTCTGTACGATTGATCAAGGAAGTGGAATTTGATATTATCCGTTTGGCAGAAATGATGAACTCTACTGAAAAAACGGAGCCTTTCTTCAGAAAAGCAGATCTGGTTACAGTAAATTGTGATGCCATAGAAAGCTTCAGCGAGCCATTTTCTATGAACCCACAGGTAAATGGATTGAACAGAAGAGAAATTTGTGCCTACATGAAAGAGATCGGATTGAGTGAAAACCTGAAAACGGTAGGGATTTTTAATTATAATATTTATTCGGAAAATCAACTGAACCATCAGCTGCTAGCACAAATGCTATGGTATCTGATCGAAGGGATCAATATTCAGCAGTCTCATCCCAAAGAAAGGCAATATGAACTGTTCTATGTTTTAATTGATGACAGACAATTTGCATTTAAGCGTGATACTTTCAGTAATTTGTGGTATTTTGGTGACGATGAAAATATAGAAAACTGTATTCCCTGCTCAAGAAAGGATTTTGATGATGCTAAAAAGGGCTGGTTGAACACAAGACTGACAAAATTTTAGTGTATGGCCAACGTTCCCTCAAGAATTTCAATTATTGTTCCCGTTTATAATGTCGAAAACTATTTGGCAAAATGTCTCGGCTCTCTGGTGAATCAAACTCATCAGAATATCGAGATTCTTGTAGTAGATGATGGAAGCAAAGATAATTCCGGTGATATTATCAGAAGGTATGAGAAGAAGTATCCTGACAAAATAAAATACTTTACCAAAGAAAATGGCGGATTAAGTGATGCCAGAAATTTTGGTATAGACAGAGCAACAGGAGATTATATAGGTTTTGTAGATAGTGATGATTATGTTACAGAAACTATGTTTGAAGAAATGCTTCATCTGGCAGAAAAACATCTGGCAGAAATAGTAATCTGTAACATTCAGAAGGTAGATGAAAACGGACGGGTAACTCAAAAGCTGACTCAGATTCCCAATATGCCTGAGAAAATAAGACTTGAAGATAACTTTTCTGTTTTTTCGGATATCAGCTATTTTGCCTGTAATAAATTATTCAAAAAAGAACTTTTTGAGCAGAAAAGGTTTAAAAAAGGAGTTCATTTTGAAGATATTCAGCTGATCCCACAGCTGTTGCTGGAGTGTGAAACCATTGCACAGACACAGAATTTTCACTATCAATACCTTGAACGTACAGATTCAATCACTAAAACCCATACGGAAAAAGGGCTTGACATACTGAAGGCTGTGCAGGATGTGGAAAACGTATTTAACGGGTCCAGATATGCTCATAAAGAAAAGGAATTAAAAAACTTCCAGATTTTTGAAGGGGTGTATTCTTTTTTAGCCTATCTGGCTTTTGTAAAAGAAGAAAAAGCGTTTTATAGCATGGCGGATAAGTTATCTGTTTTCATAAGAGAAAGACAAATAAAAATTCAAGATATATTGAACTATAGTCGTTTTGGTACAAATTATCTTTTATCTTTGCCAGTGAAAAAAAAGATTTTTTATCTGTTATTTTTTGCCGGGCAGAAGAAGTTGATAAGAAAATTGATATAAACACAAATGTAAGTACTATTGTTTCGGACAGTAGAACACGATGAAAGCATATATGCATTATCGGTTTAATTGGTGAGACGTGTGTACTGGATAAGAAAAAAATGAAAAACTTTGAATTGTTCTTAAGCGGATCGGGGATACCTATTTTCTATGTAAAAATAGGATTAGGTTTCGTATTTTCCTTTTTAATTACCTTTTTTTCTATACCTACCATTGTAAAGATCTCCAGAAGGAAGAACCTTATGGATGAACCAGGTATCAGAAGTTCACATCTTAGAAAAATTCCCAACCTTGGAGGAATTGCCATCTTTTATTCCATTGGAATTTGTGCTTCCATTTTTGCTTATGAGTTATTTGACCTTTATAAATTTCTGTTTGCATCACTAATTATCCTTCTGTATATCGGAGTGATGGATGATATTGTAGTGATGAGAGCCTACAAAAAGCTGGTAGCCCAGATCTTAGTCTCCTCATTAATCGTAATTGGTTCAGATATTAGAATCAGAAGTCTCTTTGGAATATTCGGGGTCTTTGAGCTGGGGTATTTTGTGAGTGTTTTGTTTAGTATTGTAACTTTTATTATCCTTATCAATGCTTTTAACCTCATTGATGGAATTGATGGGCTTGCAGGCGGGTATTCTGTGATCTGCAGTGCTATGTTTGGGATAAGTTATTACAGATTAGGGGAGTATAATTATCCGCTGGTTGTTCTATCAGTGGTGATTATAGGAACTGTTTTGGCATTTTTGTATTACAATCTTTCGAATTACAGAACCAATAAAGTATTTATGGGAGATACAGGCTCCATGCTTTTAGGCTTTTTGCTTGCCTTTACCTCTATCTGTTTTATAGATATTTTTATAGATAAAAAACTTGCAGATGTGCCAAGGTATCATCTCCAGTCTGCTCCGGTAGTCGCTGTAGCAATTCTGATTTTACCTATTGTGGATACATTGAATGTAATTTTTGTAAGGCTTTATAATAAAAAATCACCTTTTGATGCTGATAAAAACCATATTCATCACAAGCTTTTAAAATTGAACCTTACCCATAGAAGATCTACATTCTATATTATTCTATACTATTTAATGATTGTAGCAGTAGCATATTATCTGAGGCATATTAATGTGAACCTGCTGTTGGTGGTGGTAGTTTTATTAGGCTTTATGGGAGCATATTTGCCAGATTTGATATATCGATTAAGAAATAACCAAGATTAACAATTAAATATTACTTT
Source organism: Chryseobacterium contaminans (assembly GCF_001684955.1). Classification (GTDB taxonomy): domain Bacteria; phylum Bacteroidota; class Bacteroidia; order Flavobacteriales; family Weeksellaceae; genus Chryseobacterium; species Chryseobacterium contaminans. Next base: position 2,811 of record NZ_MAYF01000100.1, read on the forward strand.
TGTAAACAATATTCAAATATGATGAAGAACTTTAAGTATTTATTTTTATTATTACCTTTTTTACTTACCTCGTGCATCACAACAAAGGATGTAAGATATTTACAGCCTAGTGAAAGCCTGGTGATTAATGAAGAAGGTCTTGTTCCCTACAATATTCCTGTTTATAGGATTACCAAAAATGATATGCTTAACCTTAATATTGTGACCACCCCTAAAGGAGATGCGGCACAGTTTTACTCTACTTACAATACTTCAGGCGGAATAGGTGGAGGTGGAGTTGTAAACAGCGCAGCCACAATGGGTGGAAGGGCTGGCGGAGCAGGCTCTACTATCGGAGGAAATGTCAATTTCTATTTCAATGGTTTGAAAGTAGATATTAACGGAGATATTAATATCTTCGGAATAGGCTATATTAAAGCTGAAGGTAGAACTCTTGATGATGTAGCAAAGGAAATACAGACGAAAGTAAACGAAAACTTCCAGGAAGGAAAATCTGAAGTAAGATTAAATACAGACGGAATTACCTATTACATACTTGGAGATGTAGAAACTACAGGGCTTTCCGGAGAAAAGGTCGCTCATAAAAATACCCTTACGATTACTGAAGCTTTGGCTATTAATGGTGGATTAAACAGAACCGTTGATAAAAAGGAAATTGTAATCCACAGAAAACTTCCGGAAGGAATTAAAATTGCTAAAATAGATCTTACCCGTGAAGATCTGATGAACTCTCCCTATTATTACATACAAAATGGAGATGAAATTTATCTTAATACCAGGAGAAAAAGCTTGAACGGATTCGGTAAAGATCCTATTCAGACTATGCTTACCGGTGTAACAGCAATTACAACAGCATTAACCTTATATACAATCCTACAAAGACTTTAATCCCATGATTCCAGGAAAAGATACGAAAGTAGGAAAAAGCGAAGCTCCCAAAGAGAATAAGTACGGAACTTTTGCATTATTTGATATTGAGCATTTCTTAAGAAGGATACTCAAAAATTGGTATTGGTTTGCTTTTATGTTCCTTATTGGATATGCTATTTCTTGGGCATATAGCAAATATTATGCTCAGAATGTGTATGCTTCAGATTTATCCCTGAGTATTTCTAATAATACTTCAAGCTATTTCAGCCCTAATCAGTCTATTAATTTCATTTGGGGGCAAGGAGGAAATCAGGATGGGGTTTATCTTAAAAAAATGCTTCTTTCCAGATCCCATAATGAGTATCTGGTTAAAGAACTGGATCTTTTTGTCAATTATTCTACCAAAGGACTCATAAAATCTACTTATTTAGATAAAGATGACTCTCCCGTTTTTTTTGAAATCGATAGAAAGCACCTTCAGCAGGTAAATTATCCAATTACATTACGTCCAAAAGGGAATGGCACCTATGAAGTGGTGTTGCCGGAAGAAGGGCAGGCTACAAGTTTGTACAGCTATGAAGTAGAAGGGTTCCAAAATATTAATGCCTACAACAGACCCGCCAATAAGATTATAAGAGTAAATGAATGGTATAATTCTCCGAATTTGAGATTTAAGCTGGTTCAGAACCCGGTTACTCCCAGTATCAAGCTAGACAATATTATTATCAATTTAACAACAATAAATCAGAGTGTTAATGATATTGTATCTACTATAAGCGTAAACTTTGATAAGGAGATCAGTACTATCATGATCATTAATAAAAGAGGTTATAACCTTAACAGTACAGTAAACTTCCTTAATAAATCAGTAGCTGAGCTTCAGAAAAAAAGACTTGAAGATAAAAATACAGTTAATAAAAATACAACGGTTTATCTGCAAGGAAGTCTGGATGAGATCCGTAAAAGATTAGATTCCGCAGCAACTGTTCTGAATTATCTGAAAACCTCAGAAAAACTTTATAATATTAAAGATAGAGATGAGAAGTCTCTGGAAACGATAAAGGACCTTGAAGCCAAAAAAGCAGATATTGTAAGCAAAGTCAATTCTCTGAATACTATCAGAAATACACTTCAGTCACAGAATTTTGATAAAATGATCGCTACCAATGCCGCAGGTTTTGAAGATGGAATGTTTTCTGCTTCAGTGAGCGAGCTTAAGGCCCTGTATACAAAAAGATCAGAATTAGCCACAATCTATAAACCTAATTCTGAACCAATGAAGGAGATAAACAGAATGATTAATGATGCTAAAGCCAGCTCATTTAACAGTCTGAAGAATTACTACACCAAATATTACAATGAGATCAATAAAATTGATCAAAAGGTGGCGGATGCTAATTCCGATTTACAGTCTTATCCTGAAAAAGAAAGAAAATATCTGGATGCAGAAAGAGGTTATAATATGATTGAAGCTACTTATAGCAGCCTTTTAAACAGACAAAATGAAGCTCGTTTAAATGTAGCAACCAATCAATCTGATATTAGTGTAATTGACCCGGCCAAAAATCTTGGACAAGGACCTGTAAGCCCTAATATAAAAATGGCAAAAGCAGGAATAATATCTCTAATGTTATTAATCCCGATCCTGTTTATTCTCATAGGTGAATTGCTTGATAATAAGATCAGGAATATTAAAGAACTGTTAAGCGTTACAAAAATCCCACTTCTCGGTGTAATTGGAAATAACAACAGTGAAAATATGCTTACTGTTTTGGAGCAGCCAAAATCATCCGTTTCAGAAGCATTTAGAGGCATCAGAGCGAATATGAGATTCCTGATGAATAACGAGGATGAAAAAGGTAAGGTGATCTTAGTAACATCTTCTGTTGGAGGAGAAGGGAAAACGTATGTTTCCATTAACCTTGCTTCTGTATTAGGATTGAGCGACAAAAAAACGATTCTCTTAGGAATGGACCTTAGAAAGCCTAAAATCTTTGGCGATTTCAAGATTGATAATAAATATGGTATTTCAAATTACCTTACAGGAGAAGTTGGAATTGATCAGATTATTAATCATACGAAAATCCCGAATCTGGATGTTGCCACTTCAGGGCCTATCCCTCCAAATCCTTCAGAACTACTGATGAGCGAAAGGAATGTTAAATTTATACAGGAACTGAAGGAAATTTATGATTTCATTATTATAGATTCACCACCGGTAGGGTTGGTTGCAGATTCTTATGAAATTATGAAATATTCTGATGCCAATATCTATGTGGTGCGTCACGAGTATACTGAGAAATACATGGTTAAGCTCATCACCGAGAAATATCATAACAATGAAATTGAACACTTAGGACTTATTTATAATGACTATAATACCAAACAAGGTTACGGATATGGCTATGGTTACGGATATGGCTATGGTTACGGTTATGGATATTTTGATGAAGATAAAAATTATAAAGAGCCGTTGTTAATTAGAATACGGAATAAGATGCAGACAATGTTTAATAAAAAATAGAGCCTTAAACCCTCATTCGATGGGGGTTTTTTTATACTTTATATATTTTCATTCTATGAAAAAAAGAATATTTTTGCCACTTTGCCGTTTACTTTATAACAAATTATGTTTTTTTGTTTATTTTTAACTAAACATTAAGATTATCATTAA
>NZ_MAYF01000101.1 GCF_001684955.1 Chryseobacterium contaminans
TCAATGGGAATCCGAAGAAATGGACAATATTGAAAAATATGTTGGTGAAACCCGCTTTAAAAACGGAAAATTCAACCTTGCCAAAGAACTTTTCAACGAACTGATTTTCTCAGAAAACTTTGAAGAATTTTTAACCCTTAAAGCATATCCTTTTATATAAATTGAGAATCGGAGGCTTGAGTGTTTAGAATCTGAATTTTTACATCTGTTGATAACTACCCTAAACCTCGTATCCCGCATCTCGAACCTCATAACTCAACAAACAAAATCCAAATATTATGAAAACAAGACAAGAACAAATCCAGGCTTTAGAGCAAGATTGGCTGACAAATCCACGCTGGAATGGTATAAAAAGACCTTATACGGCAGAAGAAGTATTGAAACTTCGTGGTTCCTACAAAATTGATTATACCATTGCAACAGAAATGTCTAAGAAATTCTGGGATAAATTAAATACCCAGGATTATGTGGCTGGACTTGGGGCTTTAACAGGTAACCAGGCTGTGCAGGAAGTAGATGCAGGGCTTGAAGCAATTTATCTTTCAGGATGGCAGGTGGCTGCAGATGCCAATTTATCCGGAGAAATGTATCCGGATCAGTCTTTGTATCCGGCAAACTCAGTGCCTTCTGTAGTGAAAAAAATTAACAATGCTTTATTGAGAGCAGATCAGGTTCAGTCTGTAAGTGGAGCTGGCAATAAAGAATATCTTGTTCCTATTATTGCAGATGCCGAAGCTGGCTTTGGAGGAAACCTGAATGCATTTGAACTGATGAAACAAATGATTGAAGCAGGTGCTGCCGCTGTACACTTTGAAGATCAGCTTTCTTCAGCTAAAAAATGTGGACATTTAGGAGGAAAAGTATTGGTGCCTACGCAGGAAGCTGTTAATAAATTGATTGCAGCACGTTTGGCAGCAGATGTTTTGGGGGTTCCAAGTCTTATCATTGCAAGAACAGATGCTGATGCAGCAGACTTGCTTACTTCAGATATAGATGACAGAGATAAAAAGTTCGTAACAGGAGAAAGGACTTCTGAAGGGTTTTATGTAGTTAGAAACGGAGTAGAACAAGGGATAGATCGTGGCTTGTCTTATGCACCTTATGCGGATCTGATCTGGATGGAAACTTCAAATCCGGATTTAGAACAGGCAAAAAGATTTGCAGACGGAATTCATGCACAATTTCCCGGAAAAATGCTTGCCTATAACTGTTCCCCTTCATTCAACTGGGCAGCTAAATTAAGTGTGGAGGAAATGTCTACTTTCCGTGAAGAGTTGGCGAAAATGGGCTATAAATTCCAGTTTATTACCCTGGCTGGATTCCATGCTTTGAATACAGCAATGTTTGAATTGGCTTTAGCGTATAAAGAAAGAGGGATGGCCGGATATTCAGAACTTCAGGAACGTGAATTTGCTTTGCAGGAAAAAGGATTCAGAGCGGTAAAACATCAGTCTTTTGTAGGAACAGGCTACTTTGATGAAGTTCAGAATATTGTTACCAACGGATCTTCTGCTACTGTAGCGATGAAGGATTCTACAGAAACAGCACAGTTCCATTAAAATTCAGTTTTTTGCATTATACATATTTTCGAAGCTCTCTCCGTTTTTTGGAGGGAGCTTTATGTCAATGAGAATTGTTATGAAAAAAATGGGTACTATCGTTGTTTATAACAATATTTATATCTAAAAAAACAGAATGATTGTAAATGAAAAATTATATTATATTTGGGCACTGAAAAAAAGTGAATTTTCAAAAAAAATTATATATCATAATGAAACTAATTAAATTATTTTTTATTGCAGCTGGGTTAACTTTAACTGCGAATGCTGTAACTGCTCAACAGAAAATCGGAAGCGTAAATACGGCAGATATTTTTGATAATATGGCTGATGTAAAAGCAGCCGGTGATGCTGTTGATAACCTTACGAAATCTAAACAAACTGAAATTGATAAAGTTATCAATGAATATCAGACTAAATTAAAAGCAGCACAGGAAAAAGAAAAAACATTAACTACAGCTAATAAAGATGCTGTAACTAAAGAGTTGGTTGCTGCACAGACAGAATTGGATAATCTGGGTAAAAAAATAGAAGATGCAAGAGCGCAGGCTGCTAAGGAAATTTCTAATAAACAAAACGAATTGTTTACTCCAATACAGCAAAAAGTAAAGGATGCTATTTATGCAGTGTCTAAAGAAAAAGGTCTGAACTATGTATTTGATATTTCAGCGCGAGGTTCAAATCTTATTTACACTGAAGGAGGAGAGGATATTACTGAAGTGGTAAAAGCAAAACTAGGTGCTTCTGCTTCTAAGCCGGCAGTAGGAAAAGCTAAAAAATAATTTCAATCTATTGAATATTGCAAAACGGAATCAGATCAGTCTGGTTCCGTTTTTTTATACACTAAATATGAATTTTGTAGAGAGAATCATGGGAAACCTTTTATTTTAAATCCTAAATTTGAGTAAAATTTCAATGAGATGAGTTTAGTGTATGAAAAACAGATCAAAATAACAGAACAGCATATCGATCAGAATAACCATGTCAATAACGTGCAATATGTACATTGGGTAGAAGAAGTAGCCGCTGAACATTGGGATCTTTTAAAACATAAAACAGAGTATGAGAATGATGTGTGGATGCTTCTGGATCATCATATCCGTTATAAAAAGCAGGTATATCTTAATGATGTAATCACTGTGAAAACTTATCCACAGGATCCGGAAGGCGCTAAACAGCCGAGAAAAGTAGAGTTTTATTGCAATGATGAACTGGTAGTGGATTCAAGTACGCTTTGGATTCTGTTTGATACGGAAGCGAAGAAGATAAAGCGGTTGGAAAATGATTGGCTGGAGAGATTAGTCTTGAAAATTGATTAGAACTTAATTTGGTAATCATTGTAATAGAAACAGTCTTTTCTTTGTTAAGCGGTTTTGTCATATCTTTGCACTATGATACGTATTACAAAAATTTTTACATTCGAAACAGCCCACGTACTGTACAACTACGATGGGAAATGTAAAAATATGCATGGACATTCCTATAAGCTGTTTGTAACAGTAAAAGGGAAACCGATTAATGATATTGATAACCCTAAAAACGGGATGGTAGTGGATTTCGGAGATATCAAAAGTATCGTAAAATCTGAGATCGTAGACGTTTGGGATCATGCAGTGCTTTTAAATGCACTCACTCCCCATAAAGAATTGGGCGATGATCTTGAACAGAAAGGCCATAAAGTAATCTATTGCAGCTTCCAGCCAACCTGTGAAAATATGCTGTATGCTATTGCAGCCAAAATAAAATCAAGACTTCCGGAAGGAATTTCTCTCGCCTATCTTAAACTTCATGAGACGGAAAATTCTTATGGAGAATGGTTTGCAGAAGACAATCAATAATAATTATCCCATAAAGCTCACAAGGTGTTAAAAACAAAAATTAATTTAGAACCTGGAAAAAAAGTATACTTTGCTTCAGATCAGCATTTCGGTGCGCCTACTCCTAAAGAAAGTAAGGTACGTGAAGAAAGATTTATACGATGGATGGATCAGATCAAAGAAGATGCACAGGTTTTATTTTTAATGGGTGACCTTTTTGACTTCTGGCATGAATGGAAACATGTAGTGCCCAAAGGATACGTTCGTGTTTTAGGGAAAATTGCAGAACTCAAAGACAGAGGAATTCATATTTATTTCTTTGTGGGAAACCATGATCTTTGGATGAAAGATTATCTTGAAGAAGAAATTGGCTGTACCGTTTTTTATCAGAAACAGTATTTTGAAATGGGTGGGAAGCAGTTTCTGTTGGCTCATGGAGACGGACTTGGCCCTGGTGACAAAGGATACAAAAGAATGAAAAAAGTCTTTACCAATCCGATAGCACAATGGTTTTTCAAATGGCTGCATCCGGATATAGCGATGAAAGTGGCATTATATCTTTCTCAGAAAAATAAAATGATTTCAGGAGAAGAAGACAAAGCATTCTTAGGAGAAGATAAAGAGTTTCTTATCATTTACTCTAAAGATAAGCTCAAAAACCAGAAGATTGATTATTTTGTATATGGGCATCGCCATCTTCCTATGGTATTGGATTTAGGTCAAAATTCAAAATACATCAACTTGGGAGACTGGATTTCCTATTTTACCTATGGCGTTTTTGAAAAAGATTTTGAACTGAAGACTTTCGAGAAATAAACAAAAAAATTACCCCTAAAAAGAGGTAATTTGAGAATGAGTGGGGGACTCATTCTGTTTTTAATCCATATTCCGTTTAAGTACTTGCAAGAAGTTTACCAAAGTCATATTCTGATATTAAAAAAACATTAAATAAAAATATTTTATTCAAATAATTACTTTAATCAAAGGTAATAAGATGATTGAAAAAATTATGGAACCGAAAAAAATATTCAACATACAAACCGAACAGGATTTCCTGGATGCATCATTGAAAACATTTCGTTATCAGTATGAAAATGTTGAGATATACAGGAAATTTGTAGACTTTTTAAATATCAGTCCGGATGAGGTAAACGACTTGTCTAAGATCCCTTTCCTGCCCATTGAAATGTTTAAGAATCATCAGATTCTGGATAAAAATGTGACTGCGGACTTATTTTTTCAGAGCTCCGGTACTACACAGATGAATCTTTCCAAACACTTCATTGCCAATACGAATTTGTATGAAGAAAGTATTTACAAAAGCTTTGAACAATTCATCGGGAAACCGGAGGATTTTATTTTCCTTGGATTATTGCCAAGTTATCTGGAAAGACAGAATTCGTCTTTGATCTATATGGTAGATTATCTGATGAAAAAATCGGCAAAACCTGAAAACGGATATTTCCTTTACAATCATTCTGATCTTTTCAATCTTTTAAATCAGCTGCAGGATAAAAAAGTAATTCTTTTCGGAGTTTCCTTTGCTTTATTAGACTTCTTAGACTATTGTCATTCCGAGAGAAACGAGGAATCGCTAAGTATTCTTGAAAATCTAATCGTTATCGAAACTGGAGGGATGAAAGGAAGAAAAGAGGAGATGACAAAAGATGAACTGTTGAAAATTTTACAGGAAGGCTTCAAAACAGATAAGATTTATTCAGAATATTCAATGACGGAACTGTTATCTCAGGCCTATTCTCTTGGAAACAATGAATATCAATGCCCTAATTGGATGAGAATCAAAATCAGGAATGCAGAAGATCCTTTCTCTTATGAAAAAGAAGGCAGAACAGGAGCAATTAATATCATTGATTTGGCTAATACTCATTCCTGCTCTTTTATCGCCACTCAGGATCTTGGAAAAATAATAGGCGATAAGTTTCAGGTGCTGGGAAGAATAGATCACTCTGATATAAGAGGCTGTAGCCTGTTGGTGAGTTAAATAAGGTCTGTTTCGATGTGGTTTTTGAAGACTGTCTCGTATTTCAATCTGAAAATCTCTACCTAAACTTAAAATTATGCTTAAAATAGAAGAACTTGTTCACGCATACATCCATACCCAATGCGATTTTGAAAAAGAACTCGTACTCACTAACTATTTCCAGGCTGATTGGGAAGCAGATATTCTCATCATTGATGCAGAAGGAATCAGTCATGAGATTGAGATCAAGCTTTCAAAAAGTGACTTTAAAAATGACTTCAAAAAATCATATATCAATAAAGATACAGGTGAAAGATTTCTGAAGCATGATAAAATTTCCTGTGGAGATTATGTCTGTAATGCTTTCAGTTTCCTGTTGCCAATGGGAATGGTAGATTCCAGTCTTATCCCTGAACATTGCGGAATCATCGAGTTTTATCATAATGCAGATACATGGGACACAGAATTCTATCTTATCCGTCCACCCAAAAAGCTTCATGAAGATTCTTACTGGAAACTGAATGATAAAGACCTTTTCATCCGGAAAATGGCTCTCAATCTGCTTCAGCGTAAAATGGAGATCAAAGGAAAGCATGAAGAACTTATTTTCAAAAATCCTTTCGATCTTAAAAATAAAAAGTAAATTCTCAATCCTTTCATTCTAAATAGAAGTAAACAGATAATAATATAAATGCGTTGATAGGATCAAACCTAACCCTGTTAGGTTTATATAGCTCATTCACTTCATCAGCGACGAAGTCGCACTTCTTTTGCCTCCTAAAAATAATGCATCTCATCATAAAACTTTGCGTTTAAAAAAACAGCCTTATAAAAGCAAAAAATCCTGTCTGATGACAGGATTTTATAATTATGTATTTGTTCTGAAATTAATTAGTCAGCTACTTCCGCTGTATCTCTCTGAAGTAAGAACTTGTAGATCAACCCACCTACAATTCCACCAAGTATTGGAGCTACCCAGAACAGCCAAAGCTGTGACATCGCCAATCCGCCTGTGAAAACAGCCTGTGAAAGAGATCTTGCAGGGTTTACAGAAGTATTTGTGATAGGAATAGAGATCAGGTGAATCAAAGTAAGGGCAAGACCAATAGCGATTCCTGCAAACTTACCATTTGCCCATTTATCTGTAGCTCCCATAATAACGATAAGGAAGAAAGCCGTTAATAAAAACTCAGCCAGGAATGCCGCTCCCATGCTGAAGGCTTTTCCATTGTACACTGCTTCTCCATAGAAATTGGTAGCAAATGCTCCAGGTGCTGAGAAGTCTACAACTCCGGCTCCGTTAAGAATCGTATACAGACATCCTGCTGCAACAATAGCTCCAAGACACTGTGCCACAATATAAGGAATAAGGTCTTTTGCAGAAAATCTTCCACCTGCTAAAAGCCCGAAAGAAACTGCCGGATTGAAGTGACCACCAGAAATATGACCTACGGCATATGCCATCGTAAGAACAGTAAGACCGAAGGCCAGCGCAACCCCTAAAAGTCCGATGCCGATATCAGGAACACCTGCAGCAAAAACTGCACTTCCACAACCTCCGAAAACAAGCCAAAATGTGCCGAAAAATTCAGCAAAAAGTTTTTTTATCATATTGTTTATTTTTAAAATGTAACTCAAATGTAGAATTTATATCTTAAAGTAAAAAGTTAAAACTGAAAAAATATTTCAAAATTAGAGGAACAAAAATTGCAAATTCATCAAATTGGTTTGATGTTTGTTTGGGATTTATTAGGATACTGTTATGGTTGTTGTTCAATGAGCTAACATAATTGTTTTATCCTTCCTTAGTAATTTAAAGTGGTGGTTAATGAGAAAGTTTCTTTGTGTGGTCTTTGTACCTTTTATGTATAGTTTACATTATTCGCAGGCGGCAAAAAAAGTCCTTCCCTGTTATGATCTTACAACTGTTTTAAAGGTTGAGCCTACTGCTCTTTATAAGCCGCACCTTGATGCCTCCAAAAGTTTTGGGGTACAATTACTAAAAGACTCTAAAACCGTACAAAAGTATATTAATAAAGGGAAGTTTCATAAAATCAAGAAATCCGGAAAAGGATATCAGGTTCAGAAGCTTGATTATAGTAAAGCTTATATGGTTTCCAAAGCAAAAACCACGCTGGAGAATATTGGCTCAAAATTCAGTAAAGCTACAAAAGGGGCTACATTTACCGTTTCATCCATTACCCGTACATTGGAAGACCAGTGCAGGTTAAGAAGGGTGAATTCTAATGCATCATTGGGAATAAGCTCTCACAATTATGGAAATTCTTTTGATATTTCTTATATAAGATTCAATAATGTTCTCAAATATAATCCTAAAATGGAAGTGGCTTTGGAAAAAGTTTTAAAGCATTATGCAGATGCTGGTAGAATTTATTACATAAAAGAAAGGCAACAAAGCTGTTATCATATTACAGTGCGTAACTATTAATTAAATTCCTACTTGCACAGCATGTTTAGTTTGTATAATTTTATACAACTAAAAACCATGCTTATGACAACATTAAACATTGTAGATTATTTACTTCCTGTAGAAGAATGCAGATTGGCTGCAGATGAATGGAGTCTTTGCCGTTCTAATTATCCAAAAATAAAGGATCTAATTCCTACCACGTATGTTTTTACTATTTCTGATGGACCACTGGAGTGGATGAAAAGCTACAAAGATTATCCCGAATTTTGTGCTACAATAGGAATATGGAATGGCCAATTAATCCTGATTTTTTATCCCATGAATGAAAAAGGAGACCGAATTGACCAAAGGGAATATCCTTATTGCACCCTTGCAGAATTAACCAATGATGTAAAACTTCAGGAAATACAGGAATATACCATTGTTAAAAATTCGATCCTTTCCAAAGGGCTTGAAAAAATAGAAAAGAATGCAGATATGGCTTTTCCTATTTCCAATCAGCCTATTCTTGAACAGGATAAAGCTATTGAAGCTATTGAAAGTTGGAGAGAATCGGGGATGGATTGGTTTTACAAAGAATGTAATGAATCCAAAGGAATTGGAATTTTTAAAAGATTTTATGTTCCTACGGCAGATTTATGTCTTTCGGATGAAGGTCTGAGGGAAATTAAATGTTCTTTTGGGCTTAAATATAATGACGTGTATGGGAAAATGCTGGTGACACTTATTTTTATATCTTTCCGTGAAAATCTACAGAATGCAGAACGTGCCCAAATGATGTCTAATACTTATGACTGGGCGAAACCATGCCCGCCTATCTGTCGTATACCAGGAATGGAAGGTGAATTTTAAAATAATAAATCAAAGGAGTGGCAGATCTTTATAAGACGATTTTATTCCTGAACTATGGATTGCTTCTTACCGTCATTGTGTTGGGAGCTGTTAAATACCATATATTAAACCATAAAGAAAAGCAGTATTTTTATTGTATTGCTTTTCTGTTCTTTATTGAACTGCTGAATCTGGCGCTGCCTTATGTTTTCAGACTTAACGATACATCATTTCTCTATCCCTTCTATATTGGCGGAGAGTTTTTCTTACTTACAGGCTTATTTATTAGAAAGCTGGATTGGCCTAAATACCTTTTAGGATTGGGAGGTATAATTGCAGCGGGTTTTATGATCTCGAAATATGGATTTGATTATCCTGCTAATGCCGATATAGCCAAAGTTGTTTCCAATATAATAATTGTGTGCCTTTCAGGTATTACCTTGATAAGTGAGATCAAAAAAACATCTGCTCAGAATCGTTTTCTTTGGGTAGATGCCAGCATTTTTTTCTATTATTCTGTTTCAGTCTTTATTTTTATTATTCAGCATCAGATTGTTAACCTTTCAGAAAACAATTATTATATTCTTTTCACAGCCAATAATATTTTATCCAGTATTCTGTACTGTTCACTTTTATACACTTTCATCCGATTAAAGAAGTAACTTTAAATATTAACCTTTTGATCCTTATAATTGTTACCATAGCAATTATAGTATCCTTTATCATGCTTGCTTACAGGACATTTATAAGCAGGATTATGAAAGAAAAAAATACGCAGCATGAAGCCGAAGTTCTTCATCAGAAAAAGCTGGTGTTAGAGAACATCAAAGCACAGGAAGAGGAAAGAAAAAGAATTGCCGTGATGATTCATGATGATATAGGAAACAGATTGAATATTCTTTCCTTATGGCTCAATAATCTGGACACGAAAGGTGATGAGGTGATTAAAAAAAATATCCACAGCCAGATGTCTTCATTGGTGGATGCTGCAAGAGGTATCTCTCACTCACTATATCCCGTTAATCTGGAATCGGTGGGGTTGGTTTTGTATACGGAGGAGCTCATTGCTAATCTTTCCCATAAAGTTAATATTTCTTTGCAGGTAATGCCCGGATATGAAAAGAAAGACATCTTTGTGGAAGTACAGTTGTATCGCATTATTCAGGAATTTACCACCAATGTAATCAAGCATTCTAATGCCACAGACTTGTGGATTTATATAAAAGATTATCCGCAGACTATGGCAGTTGTTATCTCAGATAACGGGCAAGGGTTTGAATATGAAGAAGTAAAAAAAGGCATGGGAATCAAAAATATTGAATCCAGGATCAAGTCTATGAATGCCGTTCACAAATGGAAAAAATCTTTTTTAAATAAAGGAAGTCGTTTAATCATTAAAATTCCGAAATATCATGAGTTCCCAAATCAAAATAGCACTGATTGATGATGAACAGCTGATCCTTGAAGGGGTAAAAATGCTGCTGTCTAATGAAAAAAATATATCTGTATCACTTACCGCAGATAATGGTCCCGATTTTATAGAAGATCTGGGGAAGCTTTCAGAAAAACAGTTTCCTGATATTGCGCTGGTAGATGTTCAGATGAAGCCGATGAACGGTTTTGAGCTGGTAGAAATTCTTAAAGAAAAATATCCTGATCTTAAAATCATTATTCTTTCTTCCCATTATAAAACATCTATCTTAGGATATATGGTTAAGCTGGGAGTTTCAGCTTTTCTTCCTAAAAACTCAGATAAGAAAACATTTATTGATGCCATTACAATGGTTCATAAAAATGGAGTTTTCTTTACTGCTGAAGACCATCAGATGCTGTTTACCTATATGAATAGTTCTGCCAAGAAAAACTCCCTCTTTGAAACTGAAGATGAGCTGTCTGAAAGAGAAAAGGATGTTGTAAAGCTGATCTGCCAGGAATTTACCAACAATGAAATAGGAGAGAAGCTTTTCATCAGCCCCAGAACCGTTGAAAGCCACAGGCAGCGTATTCTAGAAAAAATTGGAGCCAAAAATACCGTGGGAATAGTTATTTACGCCATTGTGAACAATATTTACTCTCTTGAAAAAATATAACCCGATTCCGTAGAAATACGGAATTTTTTATTTGGTACTTTTCACTCTAGCCAGACTGCACTTTCTTGCGTTATTTTGAAATATCTCTTTTAGAGACTTTAATAAAAACATAAATGCACAGAGAAGATCTGTAATAAAAAATTAACAAAAGAATGAATGGCAGTAGAGTGATTTCCGTCGGAATTTTCTTTGACGGTACGGCAAACAATGGAATAAATGCACTTTCATCGGATAAACCACTGAATAATAACGAAAGCTATCATGGTGCATTCACCAATATCTATAAATTGTATAAATCATTTACCGGTAATGAAAAAATATATATTGAAGGAATAGGAACCGTTTCTGGTGCGGAAGACAGCAATTTTGCCATGACCACATGTGCAAATCCACCTTATGGAAAAGGATACTCATCAGATGATAAACTTCAGAAAGCAGAAGATTTTGTGGAGAAAACTATTCTTGATGGAGCCTATGAATATCATTTTTATTTATACGGTTTCGGAAGAGGAGGAATGCTGGCCGTTACTTTTAGTCATTGGCTTTTCTCAAATTACTCTTTAGATAAGATAAAAGTGAAATTTTTAGGTGCTTTTGATACTGTAGAATCAAAACCATTCAATACCTATGATTTAAATGTACCCCGGCAGGTAGAAAATGTACTTCATATATGCGCAGTGAACGAATGTAGATTCTTTTTCCCGCTGACAGGCTTTTTTGAAAATTCAAAAATGATGCAGGATTATAAATTCCGGAATTTTACTTCCGTCTGGAAAGAAATTTTTGTTCCGGGTGCCCATGCTGATATCGGTGGCGGCTATCTGGAAGGCCCGCAATCCGTATATATTTCTACAGATTTTGCCAATACAGATGACCTGATTACTTATGTACAAAATATAAGAAACAGAAAAATACATCCGGATGGAAATAAAGTGTGGGATGCCTTACTTTCAGAGTTCGGAGTGGAAAGAAAAGACGCTTTTTCTAAAGCTTATGTTTGTAGAGATAAAGTTTACAACGAGCTGTCAAAACTTTATGGGAGACTCATGCTGCAGGAAACTAATGCAATTTCTCCTGTCTTTATATCAGGAAAAGATTTTGAAATAGATTATCACAGGCATCCTGAATTAGAAGACTTGTATAAAGAAATGCTAAGTTATATAAAAGATCTTTCTACAAATAGAAAACCAGTATATAATTACAGAAAACTTGCTGATTATATACATATTTCAGCCAATTTCGGGCTTTATTATGAGGGCTTGTCAAAACGGTCAGAATATGAAACTAATGTTGAGCTTCTCAACAATGGTTTGAATGTTTCCAGCAGTACCATTATAGATCAGAAAAGCCATGCGAGACTTTCTGCCGAGCTTCATCTTCCTGAAGACAGCTTCGTAACCGATTTTTTGTATGGAACCAGTGTTCCTAATAATGATATCTGGACCCGTTCAATTATCAGGACTCCGGCAAAAAGGCTGGATGAAATTAATAATTAGTGTTAGTCCTTTTTAGTTTTAAATTTAGGTTGAAAGGGTATCTCATTTGATGCCCTTTTATATTTAAATTGGCAGGCCTGTTCACGATTCTCGTATTCATTTCTTTTTCCGTACTTTTGCACCGAAAATTCAATTATTCATTACTAATTATTAATTAAAATGCTTTCGGTTCAAAGTTTAGGATTACATCATTCAGGAAATTATTTATTTCAAAACGTAAATTTCACTATTAAAAAGGATGATAAAGTAGGGCTCGTAGGAAAAAATGGAGCGGGAAAATCTACTTTATTGAAAATGCTGTCCGGAGAAATTAATTTCTACGAAGGAGAAGTTGTAACAGAAGGAAGTATTACCATTGGTTTCCTGAAGCAGGACCTTGATTTTGTAAAAGGAAGAACGGTTTGGGATGAAACCATGCAGGCTTTTGAGCAAATTAATGCATGGAAGAATGAGCTTGAAGAGGTCAACCATCAAATGGCTACAAGAACCGATTATGAAAGTGATTCCTACACGGATCTGATTAATAAAATGACCGAGCTGAATGACCTTTTAATGAACCATGACGCCTACAACCTGGAAGGTGATATGGAGAAAGTGTTATTTGGTCTTGGATTTAAAGCTGATGATTTCCAAAAGATCACCGATGAGTTTTCAGGAGGATGGAGAATGAGAATCGAATTGGCAAAGCTGCTTCTTCAAAAGAATGACATCATGCTTCTCGATGAGCCTACCAACCACCTGGATATGGAATCCATCATCTGGCTTGAAAACTTCTTAAAAGATTATCCGGGAGCTATTGTTCTGGTAAGTCACGATAAACAGTTCATGACCGCCGTTTGTAACCGTACTTTTGACATCAATAATAAGAAAGTTGACGATTATAAAGCCAACTACACCAAATATCTTGTAATGCGTGAAGACCGCCGTGAAAAACTGATTCAGGCTAAGAAGAATCAGGATGCGGAGATCAAGCAGATGGAAGATAATATTAATAAGTTCCGTGCAAGTGCTACCAAAGCTTCTTTCGCACAGTCACTTATTAAGAAATTGGATAAAATTGAGCGTATTGAAGTAGATAACGAAGACGTTTCAAAATTCAATATCCGTTTCGTACAGTCTATGGTTCCGGGGAAAGTCATTTTTGAAGCTGTAAACCTTGGGAAAGCATATGGACAGAAACAAATCTTCGATAATGTTGATTTCATAGTTCAGAGAGGAGACAGAATTGCGCTTTTAGGACAAAACGGACAGGGGAAAACAACCTTAGCTAAAATTTTGGCTGGAGATATTAAAGATTATTCAGGAGAATGGAATCTTGGACACAATGTAAACATCGGATATTTTGCCCAGAATCAGGAAGAAGTTTTAACGCCTAATAAAACCGTTCTTGAAGAAGCCGAAGACGCTGCTACAGAAGAAACCAGACCTAGAGTAAGAGACCTGTTAGGATCTTTCCTGTTCCAGGGAGATGCCGTTACAAAGAAGACAAAAGTGCTTTCCGGAGGAGAAAGAAACCGTCTGGCGCTTTGTAAACTGTTACTTCGTCCTTTCAACACGTTGATTATGGACGAACCTACGAACCACCTTGATATTCAGTCTAAGGAGATCATTAAATTAGCATTGCAGAACTTTGAAGGGACGTTAATCGTAATCTCTCACGACAGGGAATTCCTTCAGGGACTTTGTGATAAAATCTATGAATTCCGTGATGGGAAAATGAAAGAATTCCTTGGAGATATCAACGAATATCTTGAATACAGACAGAAAGAAAGTATCAGGGAAATTTCTGCGGAAAAAGCGAAACTTCATGGTGAGGAAAAAGCTGAAGTAAAACCAAAAGTAGAAGAAAAACCTGTGGTTAGCAGTAGCCAGGCAACCAATATCATTACTAAAGAACAGAAAAATATTCAAAATAAAATCAAGAAAGTAGAAGAAAAAATTTCCGAGCTTGAAGGTAAAGTAGAAGAAATGGAAGCTTCTTTTGCTAAAGAAAATCCTTCCGAGGAAACTTTAGAAAAGTACAATAAAGCTAAAGAAGAGCTGGATAACGCTCTGCAGGAATGGGAATACTTAGGAACCCAGCTTGATTAATTAATCATATAAAAGCTTCATAATTTATTTTATGAAGCTTTTTTTTTGTAACAATTTACGATTCTTACTTACTTATCAATTGTGAGTCGTAAAAGTAATTTAATGGAAGTTGTAGCTGAAAATTAAATTATTTTCATAATTTTGAAGCATGATTAAAGAAAGCAGAAACTTAAAAAAGTTGATCTCCAGGCTATTGTTTGGAGTTTACTTCATTGCGCTGCTTTCTCAGAGTTTTCACCATCACGAATCTGTAGATTATTTTAAGGCGTTTAACTTTAAAAAAGTCGAAAATTCTGTAACGAAAGCTATTACTAAAGAGAAAGCGGGTGACTGTCTGGCCTGCCACTTTTTGGTGACCGGACACACATTGGCTCCTGAAGAATTCAGCTTTAGCTTTGAGCATTATACGCACGAAGTAAAGCAGATTATTGCTATTCAGGAAAAAATCTGGTCTCAGACCAAATTTACCTTTCAGCTTCGCGGACCGCCCGCAATTTCCTAATCAATACATTCTTATTGGGTTTACAACTCTATGTCATAGAGTTTAATGTTCAAGGTTTGAAGTTTAATGTTTAAAGTTGTTGAAAAAACAGCTGTTAGTTTGTGATGAGTAATGATGTTAGCTCAGAATACTCGGTCACTTATTTATTCCAATGTTTTTAGATCTAACTTATTGACATTAATCTATTGTACATCATTCATTGTACAAATAAGCTAACCCATTCAATAAATTTTAACGAAAATGTACCCATCGTTTCAAAGGGTACGCAATCATCTATTTTACAATGAAATTGATATATTGCCTGTTGCTGATCTTTTGTGGATCGGTATTTACAAGTGCACAGAAAACTTATACTGTACAAGGAACGGTTCAGGATTTTCATGATAAAACCATGCTTGAGAATGCAGTGGTAAAAATCGGTAACCTTACAGCAAAAACAGATAAAAAAGGAACGTTTTCCTTTAATAAAATCCCTGTGGGGAAGTATACACTCATTGCAAAACATCCTGATTGCAATGATTATACTGAAAATATAGGAGTTGATCAGGACCTTCATCTAACCATTACTCTGGAACATCATTCGGGGGACATAGAAACTATTACTTTACACGGAAGTCATAAAAATAAAGGTTCTATAGTCATGAAAACATTGGATAAAGCTGAACTTGAAAGAAATTCCACGGAGAATCTTGGAAATGTTCTTTCAAAAATTTCAGGGGTTTCCGTATTGAAAACAGGCAATAATATTACAAAGCCTGTGATTCATGGTCTCTACGGAAGCCGTATTTCTATTATGAATAATGGGGTGAAGCTTGCAGAACAGGAATGGGGAGCAGAACATGCTCCCAATGTAGATGTCAACGACTTTGAACATATAGATGTCATTAAAGGAGCATCTGCCCTGAAATATGGAAATGACGGAGTGGCAGGAGTTGTTCTTTTAGAGCCTGCAATCCCTCCAAAGAAGGATACGCTGATGGGAAATCTTAAACTTTCAGGGATCTCTAATGGAAGAGGTGGTGAGATTTCAGCCAATGTTCTTAAATCCTGGGAAAACGAATGGTTTGTAAAAACAGGAGGCAGTTATAAAAAGCTGGGGGATCTTTATATTCCACATCATACCCTTCAGAATACCGGAGCCGAAGTAAATTCTTTTAATTTTTCTTTTGGAAGACATGATTTTATGCAGGGCTTTGATGTTTCCTACAGTGGAATGAATCAGGAATTCGGAATCTATAAAGGAGCACACCTTGGAAATGGGTATGACATCTACAAAGCGATGACTTTGGGACAACCTTATTTTCTGGATGATTTCAGCTACGATATCGGATATCCTAAGCAGAAAATAGAACATCATATTGTAAAACTTTCTGCTTATAAGCGCTTTGCTGATTTTGGTAAGATTACTTTTCAATATAGCTTCCAGGTGAATAAGCGTAAAGAATATGATGTGAGAAAAGGAGATCTTAAAGATACCCCTTCTATGGATTTGAGGCTGATTACACACTCGGCAAGCCTTACCCACCTTATTGAACGCTCAAAATGGAGCCTTGAAAGCGGTGTGTCTGCAGGTTTCCAAGATAATTACCCTAATCCGGCAACGGAAGTTAGGCGCCTTATCCCGGATTATTACCGTTATGATGCAGGAGGATTTTCTGTCTTTAAATACCGTTTCACTCCAAAACTGAATGCAGAAGCAGGAGTAAGATACGATTTCAGCAGATATGATTCTTATAAATATTATGATGCTAAAGAATGGAACGATAAATACGCTGACGTTTTTCCACAGTTTTTTGTGAAAGAGAGCGGAAGCAGAGTATTATCTCGTCCTATCATAGATAATCATAATATCTCAGCCAATGTAGGCTTGAATTATACCCCTTCCAAAGATTTTGACATTAAATTCAATTTTTCAAGAATGAGCAGAACTCCGAACCCGGCAGAATTATTTGCAGATGGGCTTCACCATTCTGCAGCCATTATTGAAAAAGGAGATTTAAGAATCAAAAAAGAAGAGATTTATAATGCCGGTCTTTCTTTAACAGGACGTTTCAATGTTTTGAAAGGGCTACAGGTGGAGGCAAATCCTTATATTATTTTCTCCGACAGCTTTATTAATCAAATGCCGGTGGAAATCCAAAATACAAGCAGAGGAACTTTTGCGGTTTGGGCTTATCAACAGGTGAAAGCCAGAATGTACGGAATAGATGCTGATGCCCAGCTGAATATTCTGGATAATCTGAAATGGACAACTAGTTTCAGTGCATTGAGAGGAGACGATTTAACCAATAATGAACCTCTTATTCTTATGATGCCTATGAGCCTTAGAAATTCATTGGAGCTGAAATTGAATAAACCTGCTAATTTCTATGTCAGACTGGAAAACGAAAATACTTTCAAGCAGAACCGTTTTCCTATCAGAGATCAATCGGTACAGTTTATTGAGGATGGAGAAATGGTTACTAAAATTATAGATTACAGTACACCTCCTGCAGGATTCTCCATATTTCATGCATCAATAGGTGCGGATCTATTCAAAAATATGAATCTGAATTTCAGAATCAACAACATTTTTAACAGAGAGTACAAGGAATATCTTAACCGATTGAGATATTATATGCCGGAACCGGGAAGAAACTTTGTGGTTACTCTTAAATACAATTTTTAACTCTTAAAATTTAAATTACAATGAAAAAATTATTCAACATATCACTTTTATTATTTGCCGCTATTTTATTGTTTTCCTGCCGTGACGGGAATGATATTCCTGAAGATATTCACGAGCATGAAGAAGTGGGGCAGGTAATTGTGACAGCTACCAATAAGGCTGATGGAACCAAGCAGACAGTAACGGTTACCAATGGTCAAACAACAGATCATTTTCATCTTACTCAAGGGGCTACCTATGCCGTAGATGTTAATTTCCAGATTAAACATGGAGATCATTACCATGATGCAGAAGAAATTATAGAGGAAAAAGATATGCATTTTGTTACCTATAAATTCTCAGGAGCAGAAATTAATGTAAAAAGAACTGCTGAAGATGTGGTAAGAACCGATGGTAAAAAATTAGGACTTAAAACTGAATGGACTGTTGCTAAGTCAGCAGCTGGTAAAGCAAACATAACACTTGTTCATGGAGCAACTGCAGTAAATGATAATTCGCCTTCACCGGATAACCAGCTGGGAAGCACTGTAGGAGGTGAAAGTGATGTAGATATCTTCATCGATTTTCATTAATCCTGAAGTAAGCTCTTCAAAGAAAAGGGTATACATATCGTTATATTAATTTTGAGAGACCACTGATTTTTTCAGTGGTTTTTTTATTTAACAATATTTGGCTGTATTAGTTGATTTTAAATGGGTGATTTTCATAAAAAATTCATATTTTTGCAACCTAAAATTTTAATCAATAATGAAGGTTACCGCACAAAACCATGATGATGTAAGTGCATTGCTTACAGTGACATTGGAAAAATCTGACTACAAAGAAAAAGTAGAGAAGCAATTGATTAATTATGCTAAAAATGCGCAAGTTCCTGGATTCAGAAAAGGGAAAGTGCCTTTGAGTATGGTTAAAAAACAATATGAAGCAGGAATTGCATTTGAAGAAATCAACAGACAGGTTTCTGATGCTTTGAACAACTATGTTAATGAAAACAAATTAAGATTAGTTGGTCAGCCTATTCCTCAGCCAGTAAACGAATTCGATTACAATGCTGATCAGTTGGAAGTTGCTTTCGAAGTAGGATATGAGCCTGCATTTACTATAGATTTAGCTAAATATGAAGCACCTCACTACAAAGTAGAAGCTTCTGAAAAAGAAATCAGCAAGAGCATTGAAAACATGCAGAAGCGTTTCGCTGAGCAGGTTCCTCAAGATAAAATCACTAAAGATTCTTACATCGCTTTAGAAGTTTCTCAGGTTGTGGAAGAAGATGCTGAAGGAGAGCACCACCACCACCCAAAAAACATTACAATTACAGCTGAAAACAAAGAAGCTTTTAAATTAGTAAAAGCTTTGAAAATGGACGGATCTGTGAAAGTAACTAAAGAAACTCTTGCAGGTGATGAAGAATTAGCTAAAGAATTAGGATTCAGCAAAGAAGAAGTAGAGCACCTACACCACAATGAAATTGAAGTAAAAGTAAAAGACTTCTATTCATTAAACTTGGCTGAACTTAACCAGGAGTTATTCGACAAAGTATACGGAGAAGGAAACATCAAGTCTGAAGAAGAACTTAAAGAAAAAGTTAAAACTGAATTAGACGAGTACTTCCAGCAAAATGCTGACGTTCACTTCGTGAATAAAGTATTGGAGCAGGTTACTGAAAAAGAAGAAGTAGCACTTCCTGAAACTTTCTTAGTAAAATGGTTAATGTTCTCTAACCAGAACATCCAGTCTGAAGAGCAGGCTAAAGAAATCCTTGAAGCTGAGAAAAACCAATTGAGATATCAGATTATCGAAGGTAAATTAATGACTGATAACGAAATCAGCCTTGACTATGCTGATGTTTTGGCACAAGCTGAGCAATTAGTGAAAAATCAATTGGCTATCTACGGAATCCACCACCTAGGTGATGAGGAAATCCAGAAATATGCTGTTGAAATGTTAAAAGATCAGGAGCAGGTAAGACAAATCTCTTCTGAAGTGGCTATGGCTAAATTAAAAGATGTAATTCTTGAAAAAGCTAGCAAAAAAGAAACTAAAATTTCTCACGACGAATTTTTAGAAGAGCTTAAAAAATAATTATATCCAGATATAAATATTTCAAAACCGTCAATTCTTTGGCGGTTTTTTTTGTATAAAGATGTCTTGCTTTCTTACCCTCAGATCCATATAACACTTATCCCTCATTACTTATCATTTATTACTCATTACTTATCATTCTATGTCCGTCAATATTCCTATATTTACCCTTTAAACTTATTACATATATGAAAAAGATCATCATTCCATTTTTCTGTGCCGTACTTTTCTCTGTTCCGGCAGCAGCTCAGAAGAAAGATGCCGCTTCTGTAAAAACGGAGGCTGCAAAATCAACCTTAACGGCTAAAGAGGTATTGGATAATTACTTCAAAGCGTTAGGAGGAAAAGAAAAATTAGAGGGTGTAAAAACTCTTTATATGGAAAATACTATGTCTGCTCAGGGAATGGAAATTAGTATGACCACTAAGAAAATGGGGAATAAATTTAAATCTGTACAGTCGTTGATGGGACAACAGATGGTTCAGTTTTTTGATGGTGAAAAAGGTTATTTTGACCAGATGGGAACTAAAACGGCAATCCCTGCAGATAAAGTGGCTGAGCTTAAAAAAGCAAAACCAGTGGATGCATTAGCATTTGACGGAGCTACTTTTCAGAATGTTACTGTAGAAAAACTTGATGGGAAGGATTATAATGTATTGTCTTCAGATAAAGGGAAGTTTTATTTTGATGTTACAACAGGCCTTTTGTATAAAACAATTGCCGGAGAGGGGAATGTAACAATAAAAAGTTATATGACTGTTGACGGAATACAATTTCCGGCTGATGTAGAAGCAGAAGGTGCTGGTCAGAAAGTGGCTATTAAAACCACTAAAATTACAGTGAATTCCGGGGTAACGGATGCTGACTTTAAATAGTTAAAAAGTAAGAAAGCCTGAGGCTGGAAGTTATTGAGACAATCATTAAATTTAGTATTGATTGCATGATTTCAATCCATCATCAATTTTAATTACATAAAAAGCCGGAAATTAATTATTTCCGGCTTTTTCTTTTATTCAGGTTACCTATGAACCATATTCTTTCTTCCATTCCTCTGCAGCTCCGCTCAGAACATCATAAAATTCTTCACCATACTTTCTGATCAATGGCGTTTTCAGGAATTTATAAACAGGAACCTGAAGCTCTTTTCCAAGCGTACAGGCATCGCTGCATACATTCCATTCATGATAATTTAAAGCTGTAAATGAAGAGTATTCTGTAACACGGATAGGGTATAGATGGCAAGAAATAGGTTTCTGCCAGTCTACAGCACCATCTTCATATGCTTTTTCAATACCACATTTTGTAATTCCTTTCTCATCAAAAGTTACATAAGCACATTCACGGTTTTCTACCATGGGAGTAACATACATTCCGTCGTGTGGATCAGTAGTCCATGTACCTTGCTCTTCAAGGGCTTTGATGCCTTCCTGAGTAAGGTAAGGTTTGATCTTGTCAAAAATACTGTCCAGTATTTCAAGCTCGCTTTTGTCCAGTGGAGCTCCAACATCACCTTCCACACAACATGCCCCCTTACATTTGGTAAGGTTGCACACAAATTCTTCGGAAAAGATTTCCTCAGAAATCAATTTATCGTCTATCTGAATCATAATTTTCTAAAATAAATCAAAATACGTACCTGCTTTAAAGGTAAGTAAACTTAAAATAATAAGCCATAAGCCAGCCTCCTGCATCCAATACTTGGGTAAAAACCTCATCATTCTGCTCAGAATAATACTTGAAGGAAATGCCAGAAGCAATAAATATTCATAGCTTTTATTCATATATAGAATGATGGTAATAAGCTGAGCCAGGGAAAACACCAGCAGAAAAGTATATTTATATCTGCTTATCGGGCTTTTCTTATTATAATTTTGAAAGTGGTCATATACAGCATAAATAAGCATTAATACCACTGGAATTAAAGGGAATAGCTCTGTATAATCTGTCACAGGCTTCATTTTTCCAAAAGGAAAATAATCAATATTCCATGAAGTGAACTGCATAAAATACATCACAGAAAAATAGCTGAATGTAATTAAAACAATCCCTAAAAGAAATCTGAATAAATTTAAACCTACTTTGGCAGAAGTAGCAATGACATGAATAATCACAAAAACAGCCATAGGCCAGGTGGTTGGCAGGAAGATAAAGTTTAAGGCGACAATAGCTCCTACCAGAACATAGGATTTCTTCCTTATATCTTCATCTGCACTGGTCAAAAGTAAGGTCAGGAAGGAATTGGTTAACAGTGAAACCGCAATTCCGATATCTAAATTACCCGGATAGAGTCCGAAAATAAAGAAAGTATATAAAAATAGCGGAAGATGGGTTTGATAGTTAAGAGCAACACTGTGAAAACAAAAATATCCCAAAGCAATTCCCAGAAACGTAATTCCGGCAATGATTGCTTCGTATGTATTGAAATTCAGTATGTTAAATATTACGACTACTAAAAGAAGACAACCAATATAAACAGGAATTGAAAAAATATTGCTTTCTTTTGAAAGTAATTTAAACATTTTTTATAAATTTGTACAAAGTTAATTTAAAAAAGGAAAATAATGACGTCTTTCTTTCTATTCTTAAGCAAAGTTTTCAAATGGAGTTTCGGATTCTTTGATGCTTTTGGAAATGTTTTAAACTGGATTCTATTTATAGTTTGCTGTGTATTATTCACTTACTGGTGCTACGTGCTAGTTGTAACGTTAGGGGGTGATAAAGATAAAGACTATTATTCTCCAACGGAAGGTAAGCATCCTTACTATGATCCGAACATCTACAAAAAAGAAGGTTAATTAATTGGTTATATAGTAAAAAACCGATCAAATAATTTATTTGATCGGTTTTTTTATTACTAACGATTAAAATTTTCTTTACTTAGTCGTGGATAGGAAGTACCAAAACCGGGATATTCGAGCTTTTTGTAAGTCCTTTGGTAAGACTTCCTACAAACACATCATAAATTCCGCTTCTTCCATGTGATCCCATTACGATATAATCAGCATTCTTTGCTTTGGCGTATTCAAGGATAATATCTTTTGCCAGCCCTTGCTTTAAAAGATGCTCACAATCGATATCATGGGCAATGATCCTTTGTTCAAGTTTATTAAGTTGAACCAATTCTTCCCTGATTTCATTGGCTTCCACTTCCGGAAAATATTGAAATCCCATATCACCAATCGCAAATCCGATATCTGATGGTGCAACATGGATCAGGTAAATTCTACCATTAAGTTGTTTTGCAAATTTTATGGCACCGTCCACCAATTGGTCTGTTTTGTCCCCAAAATCTACGGGTAATACAATATTTATCATAACCTTTCATTTTGTTACCTAAAGATATGAAAAATTTACCAGACTTTTATGTTAAATACTTATAATATTCGGATATCAAGTAGTTTTTCTTCACCAAGGTAAGCTTCCAGAATATCATTTTCCTCTACCTTTCCAACTCCTTTTGGAGTACCTGTATAGATAAGGTCTCCCACTCTTAAAGTGAAATACTGAGATGCAAAAGCAATAATATCATCAAAGTGGAAAAGCATATCTTTCGTATTTCCGTCCTGAACCTTTTCCTTGTTTTTCAGAAGAGAAAAAGAAAGGTTGTTAAGATCAAAATTCTCTTTTTTGAAGAAATTCCCTACTACCGCAGAACCGTCAAAACCTTTAGCAAGTTCCCATGGAAGTCCTTTGGACTTTAATTCACTCTGAAGATCTCTGGCTGTGAAATCAATTCCTAAGCTCAATTCTTCGTAATGCTTGTGAGCCGTTTCTTTCTGGATGTATTTACCTCCTTTAGATACTTTTATCACTACTTCCAGCTCATAGTGGATATCATTGGAAAATTCAGGGATATAAAAATCATTTCCCTTCAATACCGCTGTATCCGGCTTCATAAAAATAACAGGGTTCTCCGGAACTTCGTTTCCTAATTCTTTAGCATGTTCGCTGTAATTTCTTCCTATGCAAATGATTTTCATAATTCTTTCTTTATTTTTCAAACTGCATCATTGTGAAGTATGAGGCAGTCTTCTGATTAATGTAAATATTTATTCGTGAGTAAATTCATTTCCACAATAGTAACACACAAACTTATGGCTCGTCAGAAATGAAATACCGAAGAAGCTGGTAGCTCTGTCATCCCTGTAGATATGGTTAGAACCGCATTTTGGACAAACAAAATCAAACTCCGGGTTTTCAATCGTGTGTTCTACTTCTAATGAGTATTGTTCGTTATCTTTATAATCTTTCAGAACCTATTCTGCTTTTTCCAGATCTTCTTCAAAAACCTGGAGCTGAATGCCACCTACAGCCTGAGAAAGCAGCCAATCTGATTGAATCAGCTGTTCATTAGCAATGAAGCTATTGATCCCGTTTTCAGCCAGAATCTGTTTGTCCCTGTTAGCTTCCAGGGCCGTTTCATAAAATTTAAAGCGAACGAGATCAGACATAATTTAAAATCTGCTTGACAGTTGAATCTTAGTGAATACTTTTTTGGTATACAGTGGAAAATCTGCATTCTGAAGCCATCCGAAATACCCAAGATCCTTCTGAAAAACAGCTTTTACTCCTTGTCCCTTATATTTTCCAAAATTGAATACCTCTTCCTGCTTATCATTATATCCGATAAATCCGGCAAGATCTGCATTTTTATTATGGAAGGTGAACTCGCTTAACGGAGCAATTTCATTGGGAATATCATCATATTTTCCAACCTGAGCATCCAGAACTTCAAAAGTAGCCATTACATCTGCCTCAGCAGAGTGTGCGTTTTCCAATGTTTTTCCACAGTAGAACTGATAAGCCGCACCAAGGTTTCTAGGTTCTTTTTTGTGGAAAATAGTTTGGGCATCTACCAGTTTGAACTTGTTAAGATCAAAATCCACTCCTACTCTCAATAGCTCTTCAGCTAGAAGAGGAACGTCAAACCTGTTGGAATTAAAACCGCCCAGATCAGCACCGGTAATCATTTCCATTACTTTAGAAGCAATTTCCTTGAAAGTAGGAGCATCTTTTACATCCTCATCATAAATTCCGTGAATTTCACTGCACTCTTTAGGAATTGGCATTTCAGGATTAATGCGCCAGGTTTTGCTTTCTCGGGAAGCATCAGGGTTTACTTTTAAAATACAGATTTCAACAATTCTGTCTTTTCCGATGTTGGTTCCTGTAGTTTCCAGGTCAAAAATACAAAGGGGTTTATGGAGTTTTAAGTTCATGTTAATCAATAATATTTGGAAATATGTTTATTGAGAATCAAAAGTGTTATACCTTCTGATTTCTATTTTAATTGTCTTTGGAAAATAAAGGATACCAGCATATAATAGATGACAAGTAAAGGAATCCCTACAATCTTGAAGATGGCAAGTATGGCAATTCCGCCAACCAATAATACAATTTTTGGATAGTTATCCTTTAATGCTTTGGATTTAAATTTCATGGCCATCATTTTGATAGGACTGATAAGCAGCCATGAAGTAAGGAATGCAAGGATGATAAGCAGCAATGCATTGTCAAACAGGAAACTAAAATTCCCGGTTTCCTTAAAAGCATAATATAATCCAAATAAAAGAACAGTATTGGTTGGGGTATTTAATCCTTTAAAATAATACCTCTGCTCCTCATCAAGATTGAAGATAGCAAGTCTTAAACACGAGAAAACAGTCACTATGAGTCCTATATATTTAATTTCAAATGGAAAATGAAGCCCAAGAAGTTCAGTTCCGAATGGTTCTAAAGCTTTGTACATAGTAAGTCCGGGAATAACCCCAAAACTCACCATATCCGCAAGAGAATCAAGCTGAAGCCCCAGATTAGAGTTTGATTTTAAAGCTCTGGCTACAAATCCGTCAAAAAAATCAAAAATAGAGGAGAGGATAAGACATATTGCCGTAGTTTGATAGTCTCCTAAAATAAGATGTATTGCACCCACACAGCCTGAAAACAGATTAGCGAGGGTCAAGGCATTAGCCAGATTATTCTTTATAAAATCCATAAGTACAAAATTACAGTTTTTAAAAATTCTAACTCAAAATTATATACACTAAAAAACGCAATAAAATGATTTTGATGTAAATTTGCCCCATGAAATTTTTAAAAGGATTTAGAAAACAGGAAGTTCTGGCATTGGTTTACAGAATTTTTTTAGCCTATGTTTTTTATCAGATCGCAAGACTTTTATTTTGGTACTTCAATAAAGACCTGATTAAGGTAGATTCTGTTTCAGAATATCTTAAGCTGGCCTATCACGGTACAGCTTTCGATACCACAGCTATTTTATATGTTAATGCACTATTTATATTGTTGAGTCTTTTACCGTTGGTAATCAATACTAAAAAAGGATTTCAGAAAGTTCTGTTCTGGATTTATTTTCTGACGAACGGATTGGCATATGGAATGAATTTCGGGGATTTTATTTATTATAAGTTTTCCCAGTCAAGGCTTACTTCAGCTGTATTTCAGGTAGCGGAACACGAATCTAATGTTTCTCAGACGTTGATGATTTCCGTCGGGCAGCACCCTTTTGTACTGATCTGGTTTATCGTTTTGATGGGATTATGGGTTTTCCTTTATAAAAAAATAAAGGTTAACGAAGAAAAGCCTGTTCACTTACTTCCTTATTTTTTATCTTCCATCGTTACTTTGTGTATCACTGCCGTTTTGGTGGTGGGAGGAATCAGGGGAGACTTCAAGCATAGCACAAGACCTATCAATATGGTGGATGCCACCCGTTTTGTAACCAATCCGTTGCAGGGAAACCTGGTCCTTAACAGTACATTTTCATTCTTCAGAACGTTAAATACCAATAACTTCAAGGAAGTTCATTTTGTAGATGAAAAATATATTGAAGAACATGTACAACCTTATAAGATTTATGACAGAAAGGTGGAAAACCGTCCCAATATTGTGATTTTCATTGTAGAATCTTTCGGTAGAGAATACTCGGGAGCTTTTAATAAGGATAAGAATATTAAAGATTATGTTTCCTATACCCCGTTTATGGACAGTCTGGCAACACAGAGTCTGATTTTTCCTAATACTTTCGCGAACGGAAGGCAGTCTATCCACGGAATGAGCAGTGTTTTGGCCGGAATTCCGAGTCTTACGGATGCTTTTACAGGTTCTCCATACTCGAATCAGAAAATTCAGTCTATTGTTTCTGTCTGTAATGATCTGGGCTATGATACCTCTTTCTATCATGGAGCTCCCAATGGTTCTATGGGATTCCTTGGATTTGGAAATATCTTAGGATTTAAACATTATTTTGGGAAAACAGAATATAATCATGATGAAGATTTTGATGGTATGTGGGCGATCTGGGATGAGCCGTTTCTTCAGTATTTTGCTAAAAATGTAGGCAGAAAGCAACCTTTTATGACCACTGTGTTTACCGCTTCCTCTCATCATCCGTTCAAAATTCCTGAAAAATATCAAGGGAAATTTAAAAAAGGAAAGATAGAAATGCATGAGCCGATACAGTATACGGATTATGCTATTAAAAAATATTTTGAAACGGCTAAAAAACAGCCTTGGTTTCATAATACGATCTTTGTTTTCACAGGAGATCATACCAACCAGATTTATTATCCTGAATACGAAAAAGCGATGAACCGTTTTGCTGTTCCATTAGTTTTATACTCTCCGAATCCGGAGTATAATCTTAAAGGAGAAAATCCTGAAATAGCGCAGCAAATAGATATTTATCCTACACTTGCGGATTTAATAGGGTACAATAAACCTATCAGAAGCTGGGGAAGAAGCCTGGTAAGTGATAAAAAATATCCGGGTATCGTAGTAAATTCCGATGGGAATAATGAACAGTTTATCATTGGAAATTATATTTATCGTTTTGATGGCAAGGATATTGTGGGAATATATGATAAGACAGATCTAGCTCTTGAAAAGAACCTGATTGGGCAGCTGAAAACCCCTGAAGTAGAACAGGGAAAACAAACTGCAAAAGCGTGGTATCAGGATTATATGGATAGAGTGATTAACAGGAAGTTGAAATAAAATAAATTTGTTTATAAGCTCTTTTATGCTTTGTATAATAAAAGTTTTTGTTCATTACAAATTAATTTATATTTTTATCAATACATAGAAAAGTATATTGTATTAAAATTAAAACTATAAGAAATATGAAAAAAATAATGTTAACATTCGCACTTTCTTTATTTGGTGTGATGACATTCGCACAGATAGAAGGAAAGTGGAAAACTATAGATGATGAAACCAAACAGGCTAAATCTATTGTGGAGATCTTTAAGAAGTCTGACGGGAAGTATTACGGGAAGATTTCTCAGCTATTGACAAAGCCGGCAGATCCTAACTGTACAACCTGTAAGGATGACAGAAAAGGGAAGCCGCTTGTAGGATTGGAAATCATTAGAGGACTTAAAAAAGAAGGTGATGAATTTACAGGTGGTAATATCACGGATCCTAAAACAGGAAAAACTTACAAATGTACCATTACAAGAAGCGGGGATAAGCTTAATGTAAGAGGATATTTAGGATTATCATTATTAGGAAGAACCCAGGTTTGGGAGAAAATTAATTAATATAAGTTTAAATAGAATTTTAAAATGACATTTCAGAAATGAAATGTCATTTTTTTTTTTGAAAATAGATGTAACGAAAATAAAATCTCCCCACTTATAGAATATGAGCACCATACAGGAGAAAACATTTATCGATTTTTTAAAGCCCAATCAAAAGCTTATCCACAAAATCTGCAGGATATATACAGACAATGCTGAAGATCATGAAGATCTTTTTCAGGAAATCACCATTCAGTTATGGAAGTCTTTTCCCGGTTTTAAAGGAGAAGCTAAATTTTCTACTTGGATGTATCGTGTAGCACTTAATACAGCCATTACATTATTCAGAAAACCACAGAAGTATAATGCACAGGCGGTTGAAATTGATGTCTCATCACTCAGGATAGAATATGAAATATATGAAGACGATGAATATAAGCTGCAAAAAATGTATAAGGCTATTTATAAATTGTCGGATGTGGAAAAAGCTTTAATCATGATGTATCTGGAAGATAAGCCCTATAAAGAAATAGGAGAGATTCTCGGAATCACGGAAGGAAATGCAAGGGTAAAAATGAACAGGGCAAAAAATAATTTGAAAAATATAATAAACACAAAATAGTATGGACGAATTAGAATTACTGAAAAAAGACTGGAATAAAGAATCAGATGATTTTAAAGAATATTCCGAAAATGAAATTTATAACATGATAAAAAATAAATCTGTTTCTATGACCAAAACATTATTGATTATTGGTTTGGCTGAAATGGTTTTATGGACTTTATATGGCTATCTGAACAGAGAATTTCCTTATATAAGAATGACCATGTTCTTTGTCTTTGCAGTGTCCATTATCTTTTTGTTTCGTAAAATGAAAAGCGGACAGGACAGTATTACACTGATGAAAGGTATTTTAAATATGCGGACTCTTATTCTGGGGTATGCAGTTATATCGTTGGTGCTGGCGGTTACAGATAATATTATTCACTTTGATCATAATACAAGAGATTTTATGGCTGGGCTAAAGGATGGTTATAATAAAAATTATGATGTAAATGCTTTACCTACCAAACCTGATACAATGATGCCCGGTGTGGCAAATTATATAATTTTCGGAATTTTTGTATTAATTGGACTTTATATTCTGTATATAATTTATAAAAGAACCTACGGGAAGATTTTAAAGGACCTGAGAAAAAATTATAAAGAATTGAGTCTTCAGGAAAAATAATTCAAGGAAGGAAAGCCGGAAGCTAATATATCGTTTTTGATCTATCATAATTTTATAATAAAGAGGGGTGAAAGACAATAAAAATAGATTTTCAGTAGTTTTGTAAACCTTAATAACTTCGTTCTTCCAGCCTCCAGCTTCCTTTCCCACCAAACATCCTTTTTTGAATTATTATTAATATTGAAGCATCTTGTTCAAATGAAACGCCTTTTTATTATGTGTATAATAAAAAAACACTATTTTTGTAGTCTAAATTTTTCAAGAAAATATGGCAGAATATACTTTTCGTGAGGTAATTGCGCAGGCAATGAGCGAGGAAATGCGTAAAGACGAATCCATTTACCTGATGGGGGAGGAAGTTGCAGAATATAATGGTGCATATAAAGCTTCAAAAGGAATGCTGGATGAATTTGGTCCAAAAAGAGTGATCGATACACCGATTGCAGAACTTGGGTTTACAGGAATCTCTGTAGGAGCTGCAATGAATGGGAACAGACCTATCGTAGAATTTATGACATTCAATTTCTCTTTAGTAGGAATTGACCAGATTATTAATAACGCAGCGAAAATCCGTCAGATGAGTGGTGGACAATGGAACTGCCCAATCGTTTTCCGTGGGCCTACTGCTTCTGCAGGACAATTAGGAGCTACACACTCTCAGGCGTTCGAAAACTGGTTCGCTAACTGCCCGGGGCTTAAAGTGGTAGTACCTTCAAACCCTTATGATGCAAAAGGATTATTGAAAACAGCTATCCAGGATAACGATCCGGTTATCTTCATGGAATCTGAACAAATGTATGGTGATAAAATGGAAATTCCTGAAGAAGAGTACTATTTACCTATCGGAAAAGCAGACATCAAGAGAGAAGGTAAAGATGTTACTTTAGTTTCTTTTGGTAAAATCATGAAGTTGGCATTACAGGCTGCTGAAGATATGGAAAAAGAAGGAATCTCTGTTGAAGTTATTGACCTTAGAACTGTTCGTCCTTTAGATTTCGATACAATTTTAACATCGGTTAAGAAAACAAACAGATTAGTGATCTTGGAAGAAGCTTGGCCATTCGGATCAGTATCTTCTGAAATTACTTATATGGTACAGCAAAAAGCATTTGATTATTTAGATGCTCCAATCAAGAGAATTACTACTCCTGATGCACCTGCACCTTATTCAGCTGCATTATTCGCAGAATGGTTCCCTAAACTTGAAAAAGTAAAAGAGGAAATTAAAAAAGCAATGTATGTTAAGTAATCATAATAGAGAAAAACTTCCGAAAGGAAGTTTTTTCATTTATTATATTCATGAAGAAAAGTTCTTGGGATCATAAAATTGATATAAATTTGCGCTTTTAAAAAATAAATTGGCTGATATGGCAGAAGTTACAGAAGGCGGTCATCACTTTGACCTAAAGAAGCTTTCATTTGTAGGCGTTATAGTTTCGCTTGGAATCGTTTTCGGAGATATTGGTACCTCACCACTCTATGTAATGAAGGCGATTGTGAATGCAAGAAAAGAAGGCGCTACGATGCCATTTGATGAATACATTGAAGGAGCATTATCCTGTATCATCTGGACATTGACGCTTCAGACCACCCTGAAATATGTGATCATCGCTTTAAGAGCAGATAACAAGGGTGAAGGTGGAATTCTTGCGTTGTATTCACTCGTAAAAAAACTCAAGAAAAAATGGCTGTATGTAGTTGCCATTATTGGAGCCTCCACACTCGTAGCAGACAGTGTAATCACCCCTTCCTTAACGGTGATGTCTGCAATTGAAGGGTTAAAGATCTATAACCCCGAAACTCCGGTAGTTCTCATTACCTTAATCATTCTATTCATTATTTTCGTCGTACAGCAGTTTGGAACCGCCTCTATTGGTAAGTTCTTTGGACCTGTGATGGTGACCTGGTTTCTTGTTTTAGGAATTTCAGGATCAATGCATATTTTTGACCATATTGAGATCATCAGAGCTTTCAATCCAATGTATGCTTATAATCTGATTACACATTCATCCAGTGCTATTGTGATTATGGGGGCTGTTTTCCTGTGTACAACGGGAGCAGAAGCTCTATATTCGGACTTAGGACATTGTGGTGCAAAGAATATCAGAATCAGCTGGATTTTTGTTAAGCTGATGCTCATTTTGAATTATTTGGGGCAAGGGTCTTGGCTGCTGGATAATTACCATCAGGTACACAACGGAGTAAATCCATTCTTTGGAATTATGCCTGAATGGGCTGTTTTGCCAAGTGTAATTCTGGCTACTGCGGCAGCAATTATTGCCAGTCAGGCAGTAATTACAGGGTCATTTACCATGTTCTCAGAAGCAATGTCTATCTCTTTCTGGCCAAATCAGCATATCGAATATCCCTCAGGGATTAAAGGACAGATGTATATTCCCAGAATTAACTGGGGGTTGATGGCTTTCTGTTTTATAGTGGTTGTGTTCTTCCAGAAATCAGAACGTATGGAAGCTGCTTACGGGCTTACCATTACCATTACCATGTTGATGACAACAATTCTTCTTTTATTCTGGTTGAGCCGTACAAGAGTCAGTAAGATCTTTATTGCAGGTTTTGCCATTGTATATCTGTTCCTGGAATCAGGATTCTTTTATGCCAACGTTATTAAATTTGTAGACGGAGGTTGGTTAACTATGGTATTAGGTGGCTTTATTGCAGTATGTATGTATGCATGGTACAACGGAAGGTTAATTAAAGCAAACTTCATTCAATATGTGAAAATAGAAAAATATGTATCTATTCTTAAAGACATGAAACTGGATGAGTCTATTCCAAAATATGCCACTAACTTAGCTTATCTGAGCCGTGCTAAAAGAAACGATGAAGTAGAATCAAAAATCATTTATTCCATCATCAAAAAGCAGCCGAAAAGAGCAGATCATTATTTCATCCTGAGTATAGTAAATCAGGAAGATCCATATACTTTTAAATATACTGTGGATGAAATTCTTCCAGGAACAGTATATAAAATTAACTTCCTATTAGGATTTAAAGTAGACCGAAGAATCAATGATTATTTCAATATGGTTCTTAAAGATTTAATGGCGGATGGAACCATTCCTTCAAGAAGCAGCCACCCGTCTTTAAGAGCCCATGATATACCACCGGATCTGAAGTATGTAATTATAGATAATACTTATATCAACGATATACTTTTAACTGTTAAACA
This sequence comes from Chryseobacterium contaminans, assembly GCF_001684955.1. GTDB lineage: Bacteria > Bacteroidota > Bacteroidia > Flavobacteriales > Weeksellaceae > Chryseobacterium > Chryseobacterium contaminans. Next base: position 32,508 of record NZ_MAYF01000101.1, read on the forward strand.
GAAGATTACCCTTAATATTTACAACTTTGTAAAGTATATCGGAAGTGATGACTTTAAGGCCTGGGGAGTGTCTTCTCACAACGTAGAAGTAGAATCTGCTCCTATTACAGAGCTTACTGTTTATGACAATAAAATTGAACAGTCCGGATACTTCCGTCATAACTCTTAATCCCTGGGGTATTTAAACCATACTATCTATTTAAATAAAATTCAATAAATTTGTAGATAATTTTTTTAATGGATACAGTACAAAAAGAAAAAAATATAGCTTTGATCAAGGATGTTTTAAGGAACTACTTACTAGAAAAAGGGTTCAGAAACACTCCTGAAAGATATACGATATTAGAAGAAATTTATAATATGGATCATCACTTCAATGTTGATGATCTATATCTTCTCATGATGCAGAAGAAGTATCATGTTTCTAAAGCAACTATTTATAACACGATTGAGATTTTCCTTGATGCCGGTTTAATCCGTAAGCATCAGTTCGGAGAAAAGACCCTGACCTCTTCATCTTATGAGAAGTCTTATTTTGACAAACAGCATGATCACCTGGTGATCTACAAAAAAGACTCTGATAAAGAAATTGAAGAAATTATTGAATTCTGTGACCCAAGAATTCAAGGAATCAAAGAAGCCATTGAAGAAGCATTTGGCGTAAAAATTGATTCTCATTCGCTATATTTTTATGGCACTAAGAATGACTAATTAATGAGAATAATCCTTTTTCTGTTTATCTTTATTTCTACGCTTAGCTTTGCGCAGGACAAAACACCTGTGAAGAGAGATCCCTATTTACAGACTTCTTCACCTGCAAAACCTCAGCCACTGAAACCAGAAGATAAAATAAAACTTATCAACGCAGATAAAATTATTAAAGATCCCGCAAAATATGATGGTAATCAGTATTTTGTAGGAAATGTTCAGATAGAGCAGAAGGGATCTATACTTACGGCAGATGAAGTTGTACTTTACAGCGAAGAAAACTTTGCCAAAGCCATTGGAAATACAAAACTTCAGAATGCCGATGGCTCCGTTATTACAGCAGGAGAAATGGAATATGATGGAAATACCCAAAAAGGTGTTGCCAGAAAGAATGTTGTCCTTACGGATCCTAAGCAGACTATTAAAACTGATATTCTGTATTATGATAAACTGTCTAGCCAGGCCTATTTTAATACGGGAGGAACTATTTCCGACAGTCAGGGAAATGTGATGTATACCAAGTCTGCTACCTATTTTCTCGATACTAAAATGATCGATTTTGTTGGAAATGTTAAAATAGATAACGCCCAATACATTATAGAAGGAGTTAATATTAAGCAAAATCAGAATACCAAAGTAGCTGAATTTTTCGGGCCTACTACTATTACCAACAGAGCAAATCCTAAAAACAGGGTCTATACAGAAAGGGGAACCTATAGAATGGAAACCAAAGAAGCTTTCCTGAATAAAAATTCCAAGATCTTTTATAACGATAAAATCCTTACGGGTGATGATATGTATTTTAATCAGATCACAGGTTTTGGGAAAGCAACCGGTAATGTAAAGCTTGATGATCCGAAGGAAAGAAGATACGTAAAAGGAGGGTATGGTGAAATCTTCGAGAAGAAAGACTCTTCAATGATAACCAAAAATCCTTATGCAGTAAAAATCATGGAAAAAGATACTGCATATTTTGCAGCAGAGAAGATCATAACTTATCAGAGACCGGATTCTCTTGATATAACAATCAAGAAGAGCTTTTTAAGAGCCTATAAAAAAGCAAGAATATACAAATCCAATGCACAGGGAAGAGCGGACTCCATTGCTTTCAACGAAACAGATGGTGTTATGCACATGTATACAAAACCTATTTTATGGAGTGGCGAAAAACAAGTGACAGGAGATAAAGTTGAAGCCTATTTTAATACCCAGAATGAGAATATAGACTCTTTGAAGGTGATCGGAAATGCCTTCGCCATCAGTAAAGTAGACTCTTTAAACCTGAAAGATGAATTTAACCAGGTAAAAGGTAAGTTTATGACTGTTTATTATCAGGGGAATGATATAAAAGAGGCCAGAGTAGTTGGAAATGCACAGTCTATTGCTTATGTTGATGATGTAAATAAAGAAACCAAAAAACCGGAAAGAATAGGAATCACACTTTCTGCCTGCGGTATCATAGGTGCTTTATTTGAAGAAAGAGCTTTACAGATTATTTCATGTAGTATTGGTGCTACAGCTGATACTTATCCGATGAGTAAAATAGAACCATCAAAAAGGAAATTTCCTGATTTTAACTGGAACACGAAAGACCGGATCAGGAAATGGCAGGACATACTGGTAGACAGTCCTAATTATGAAGAAATCAAGTATTCTTCAGATAATGAGCTTTATGACCAGGCTCAAAAAGCTATAGAAAAAGAAAGGGCTAAAGAAGAAGCCAAAAAGCCAAAAAGAGTAAGAAAATAATTATAAAATGAAACCGCTTTATTACAAAGCGGTTTTTTATTTTTCTTAACTGTTAACTAACATTATTTTAGTATACTATATTGATTATCAGTTTTATTTGTGTATGTTTTTTGTCGTAGTTAATTGATTTTTAATCTGACTAAAAATCAAAATAAAATCTTCTTTTTGAAGCTGAAATGTTTAAAAAACATTTTTTCATATCATTAAATGGTGAATTTTTATCAATGCAAGTCACCAAAAAATGGATAAAATTGTTCAAATTTTACCCTTAAATTTAAAAATTTAAAATATTTTTTTCTGCTAGTGGCTTAAAATTTTCCGTTCACCACAACTGCTTTTTTATTGATTTCACTTATCATAATATTTTGGAATTATTTTTTTTTAATAATAGCATAATCATCTGATTATAATATTTTATAAATTTAATAGGTCAAGCCAATCTAAAAATGACAATATGAAATTAGAATTTATTACCTTGATCTTTATTATTTGTAATATAAAGGTCAATGCTCAAGTTGGTATTTCCAAGACAGCAGGCTTTCAGCCAGACGTTCGAGCTCAATTGCACGTAAAGCAAGATGATTACGCCGCCAGATTACCGAGAGCAAACACAACTTCGGTATTACCTTCCTCATTAACCGGTACAACAGGAGATGGAACTCAAGGATCCATTATCTTTAATCGTGAAACAGGAAGTGTTGTTCAGAATGACGGAACAAGTTGGAAAATTTCAGATCCTATTGTTACCACCATGAAGAATAATAAGATGGCCCGTTTTATAAGGAACGGTACCGTTACTACTACATGTGATCCCTGTGTACTATTACCATTTCCTAATTGTATTATAGGATCTAATCAGCAGTGTGCAGCCGTAGATGTTCCATTTACTACAGGTGTACCAGCTTTGAATGAAATCTCAACTGATGTAGATTTACTAAGTACAACAAGTAATGTAATTAATTTTAAAACAAGAGGCTTATATAAAATATCTTTTAAAAGTGGTGCGCTTAATGTAGGAACCCCTACTTGTTTAGGGGCATCAACCAATTTGTATTCCAGATTGAATTTAGAGATTAGCTCAGATAACGGAACAACATGGAGGCCTGTTAATAATACAGTAAGTAATACTACAGGTGGATTGCTTTCATTAGGTTCAATACCTGTTGGATCCATAGATGTGGGACAGTCACTTGCATTTACTTATGTAGGTGTTTTTAATGCGAATGACAGAGCAAGACTAAGATTTTATGGTAACCAGACGATGCTGGTAGGTGGCTGTGTAGGAAACAATATGTTTTTTGCAATGAACACTACAGGAAACTCCATATCAGATATTATTGTTGAAAAAATAAATATGCAATAAGATGAAAAAGGTTACATTAATTATAGCTCTTTTTATCCAATACCTTCTACAGGCGCAGGTCGGTATTGGCGGTGATATTTATAGTACTAAAAATATAGTAAAAGTTTTGGACGGAACCAAAGGAGCCATACTTCCTTATTCCAATAGTTTTACTTCATTTCCACAATATAATGCTGGAGTAACAGATATATTTAACGATTATCCAAACCTGGTAGGTGGACTTATCTACAATAAGGCCGATGATCAGTATTATAAATATGATGGTTATGCATGGAATCCTGCCAGACAGATTCAGGGTATTTACCAGCCTAAAGGATCAAGATTAGGGATTTCTTCAGGGATTTCTATTCCTTGTATTGCTTTTGGTTTAGGAATATGTCTTTCAACAGGTTCTGCTGTTTATTTAGCTCCGGATGATAAAAGTGAAGTTCTTGTAGATAATCTTACATTAAAAAATGCAACTAATGTAACGATAAAACAGGCGGGGATCTATGATGTAGGAGCAGCTTTAGGCTTTACAGGCGGATCTCTTGGAGCTCAGGTTGGGGTAACGGAATTTAAACTCACGCTGCAGGTTAGATATACACCTACAGGAAACTGGGAAACTATTGTTACCAAATCCAATTACTCACTCATATTTGTTATTGATACCAATGGAAACAAAACATGCAGCTTTGCACAGACTCTTTCTTTACCAATAGGTGCAGAATTAAGAGTTATTCCTACCATCAGGACTATTGGAGGTTCAGGAGGATCTCTGTCAGCGTATGGTACAGATTCCAACTCAATCAATTCTTATCTCGCAGCACGTTTAATTAAAGCTTATTAAGATGAAAAAATATATATTCGGACTGTCTTTATTGGCTGCCAATATTTACAGTGCACAGGTGAACTTCACCAGTATCCCCAATCCGGATTCCAATGCCAGTGGAAATGATCGTGTAATGATGTATATCACCAATACCAGTGAAGCAACAGGTGTAAAAGGTTTCGGACTTCCGGCTGTAAACACTATAACAGATCTTCCTTATACAGGAGCTAGTGCTCCGGCAACCAGAATAGAAGAATTGAGAGGAATGCTGCTATTTGTTAAAAGTACAGGTGAAGTAATGGTTTTTGACGGGCTTGTATGGAGCAAAGCTTTTGAAATAGAATCTGACAATATTTCAAGATTCCGGTTGAATCCTGTCTCCACTACCAATGGTACAGCTTTTCTCCCCATCAATAACACTGTAGATAAACCTAATTTTCTTGCAGACCCTTTAAAACTCAAAACCAATGTTCCTACAACTGGTGCGGATCTCAATAGATTATACATCAGGCAGACAGGATTGTACAGAGTTAATGTGAGCCTTACCTTTACAGGTCCTGCCGGATCATTTAGTAACAGGTTAGGGGCCAGTTTATATCTGAATGATGTGAAAAGATTTCAATTACTGGAAGACACTGTTAATTTTGACGGAACCAACCGGAAAATAAGTCTGGATATTTCAGTATATGCAGTACAGGGACAGTATATTACATTGGAGTCTATTACAGAGGTAAGTGGTACAACCAACTACACTGTTACCAATGACAGTTATGTAACCGTAGAAAAAGTATTATAAACTTAAACGAATCTTACTATTTCATTTAATATCACTCTTAAGTAATTAAGGGTGATTTTTTATTCCCTGATAATAATTTCGGCGTTTGCCGAATCTTTTATAGCTTTGCTGAAATTTTTCGAGACAATGGAAATGCACAAAGATTTTTTTATATATCAGGCACAAACCACAAAATTTGCAGCAGGTTTTGAGGTTGAAAAAGCAGAAGGAAGCTATATTTATGGTACAGATGGAAGAAAATATCTTGATTTTGTAGCAGGAGTGTCTGCCAATACATTAGGGCATTCACATCCAAAAGTAGTCAATGCGATTAAAGAACAGGCCGATAAATATCTGCACGTAATGGTGTACGGAGAATATGCTCAGGAAAAGCCAATTGCATTATGTAAATTGCTTGCAGAAGCTACTCCGGAACCCTTGGAGGTTACATATCTTGTAAATAGCGGGGCAGAAGCTATCGATGGAAGTCTGAAACTGGCTAAAAGATATACCGGAAGAGAAGAAATTGTTTCCTTTAAAAATTCCTATCACGGAAATACCCATGGAGCATTAAGTGTTTCAGGAAATGAAAACCATAAAAGAGAATTTCGTCCGTTATTACCGATGATAACTTTTATCGAATTTAATAATGAAAATGAGTTTGATAAGATCACTGAAAAAACAGCCTGTGTTATTCTGGAAACTATTCAGGGGGCAGCAGGATTTTTGGTTCCAAATGATGATTATCTCATCAAGCTGAAAAAAAGATGTGAAGAAGTAGGAGCTCTTTTGATTCTGGACGAAATCCAACCCGGTTTTGGAAGAACAGGAAAGCTGTTTTCATTTGAACATTTTGGGATTGTTCCGGATATCCTTGTTATGGGTAAAGGTATGGGAGGTGGTGTTCCGGTAGGAGCATTTATGAGTTCCATGAAAATTATGGAAACATTGTCTCATTCTCCAAAATTGGGACATATTACTACTTTTGGAGGAAATCCACTTATTGCAGCAGCCAGTTATGCTACCTTGAAAGAAGTGCTGGAAAGCGGCTTAATGGAAGAAGTTGAAGAAAAAGAAAAACTATTCAGGGAACTTTTAGTACATCCTAAGATTAAAAATATCAATGGTAGAGGGCTAATGCTTGCAGTAAACCTCGGAGAACCGGAATATACCTTAAATGTGGCTAAAAAATGCATGGAAAATGGTCTTATTGTCTTCTGGCAGTTATATAGAAATGAATATTTGAGAATTTCTCCACCATTAACCATTTCAAAAGACGAAATCAGAAAAGGCTGCCAGATCATACTGGATATTCTTAATGAAAATTAAAGATAATGTCTCTCCAAACGGAGAGATTTTTTTTATGCTTTACATGGCAGATTTAAAGCATTATACTTAACATAATACATATTTATAATCTCTGATAAATATCATGCAGATTCTTTAAAAAAGTAACTGCAATTTTGTGTAATAAAAAAATTAATTTATATATTGCGGGACGATAAAAACAAAGATTATATGGCGAAACATAAAGTCCATTACGAATTTCCAATGCATTGTTTATCAGAGATTTTATATGAATATCTGGCTACTGCAGAGGGGTTGTCTGAATGGTTTGCGGATGAGGTTACAGAGAAAGGCGATGATTTCTTTTTTAGCTGGGGTGGAGGCCCTGCAGAAAAGGCCACTTTGATCAGATATAAGCCTGAAGGTTTCGTGCGTTTCAGATGGGAAGAAGACGAAGGAACTAAAAACTTCTTTGAAATGACAATCGTAATAGATGATATTACAGAAGACTTATCACTTAATATTACAGATTTCTGTGAAGAAGGTGATGAAGATGAAAACGCAATGTATTGGGAAAATCTTATTGAGAACCTCAGAATAAAATTAGGTGCTGCATAATGCAGGACTGTATCAAATGATAAAACTGATGAACGATTTATCGTTCATTATTTTTTTGTAAATAAATCACATCGAAAATTGGAAAATCAATATTTTACATCAGATACATTGAATGTAAAGAACAGAGCCTTTCTTTGGGGCGATGCAGTAAAAGTCTCTTTCTTTATAAGAGACGGCAGATTGATCATGGATGAAGAATGCTATTTCTTCCTGATGGCTTCCATGAGAAAGATGAGAATGAATATTCCTCTAACTTATACGCTGGAGTTTTTCCAGTCGCTGTTCCAAAAGGAAATTATAGATGGGGAAGGTATAAAGAATGGAATTATTAACTTCCAGGTATTTAGAAACCAGGATGCGGCAACATTGGCGAAATCTTCAATTTCCTATTTTTATGAAGTTGAAGAAAAAGGAGATGTGCTGTCTGTTCATCATAGACCCCTGGAGCTGGATCTGATAAAGGAAATTAATGTAAACAATAACCTCTTAAGCAATATCAGAGTACACTGTCCGGAAAATATTTATGGTGGGATTTACGCCCAGGAAAATGATCTTGATGATGTTATTCTTTTAAATCCTAATAAAAGAATTGCCCGTACCACTTGTGGTAATCTTTTGTTTATGGAAGGAGATGTTATTAAAGTTCCAAAGCAGGCAGAAGGGGCTTACATCTCTCCTTTAATGGAAAATTTCGTTACTTTTTTACATAAAAATAACCTGGCAGATATCCAGGAACACGAGATCATTGCATTTGAATCTCAGAAAGCAGAAGAGATTTTAATGATTTCTGATGAGAAAGGCCTGTTTTCTGTAGGTAAAATAAGAAATAAAACCTTTGAAGTTTCCCGGTTTACAGAATTGGTAGAAAGCTGGAAAAAGAGTTTTAACTCATAAATTGACAAACCCGGTAAACAACAAAGTTATAAAGTCCTTTACCGGGTTTTATTCTGAATAAATCAGAAATTGTTTCTTTATTTAATTTTCGTTGATGATGTCAACGAATTTCTGTGCGATTTCCTTTTGTCCATCCTCACTGGTAATATAAGCCCTGTCTGCAGAATTGTTGATAAAACCTAACTCAACCAATACAGCAGGTGCTTTTGTTTCTCTTAAAATATGAAGATTACTACGCTCCTCAATTTTACGGACTTTGAATTTTTTATAGATTTTCCCTGCCAGTTTCTTAGATTCTTCGGAATTTTGAACGTAAAGTTCAGTACCATGCATAGAGGTCTCCTTCTGAGGAGAAGTATTAACATGGAGTGAAATGACCATTTCAGGGTTCAGGATATTGATTTGATTGGTTCTTTCCGAAAGGCTGGGATAAGTATCCTCACTTCTTATTAAAATTACCTCGTACTCATCATGATTTCCATTAAGTTTTTGTATTTGTTTTGCAATACTTAATGTGATATCTTTTTCGTTAAAGCTGTCATATACTGCACCATGATCATTTCCGCCATGGCCGGCGTCTATGACGATATATTTCTTGTTAAGTGGAGTAAATGATAAAAAAGCAGTCGAAAAGATTGATAAAGCAAGTAATGTAATACCTTTCATTTCAGTGATTTTGGTTTTTCAAAGAACGGAAAAACTTTCTTTAAAATTGGTTAACAGAATCTTAAAATTTGTTAATTGTTTTTAATGATCTGAAAGGAATATTGCTAATTTAATGAGATATCCTCAGGAGAATTGGCCCAAAGTAAGAATTCTCCACCAAGATTCTGCATGATGGATTTCCATAAGGTCTGGTCATTCGGAAGGGTGTAATCAAGATTATAAACATCTACTACTGTCCACATTTTTCTCTGAACTTCACTATCCAGCTGATTGGGAGCCCATCCGGAATATCCTGAAAAGATTTTTACATTGTGAATATCCAGTTCATTGGCCAGGACAGCATTGATGATTCGCTCAATATCTTCGGTAAGATAATATTCATCGGTGATATCAGTGTATATTTCAGTTACTTTTTCATTACCTTTTACAATGAAAAATACCTTGTCATTTTCTACAGGGCCACCATCATACACCTCGATTTTAAAATCAAAGAAATCCTTGAATTTACTGCTCATCTGGCTGTTTTTTTTGTTCAGGATCAAACCAAAAGCTCCGCTTTCATTATGTTCAATAACCAATACTACCGATCTGGAAAAAATATCGCCGGAAATGTCAGGTGTCGAGATTAATATTTTACCTTTGTATGAGTGATTCATACTCAAATTTAATAAAAAATATTTATGGAAAACCTGCACGACAAAAGAAAAGTGTACGATAAATCCCAACTTATTGAAAGTGAGATAAAACAAAATCCAATTGAGCAGTTTAGAGACTGGTTTTTGGATGCTAGTGAAAGCCCGGAGGTCTCAGAAGCCAATGCTATGGCGGTTTCTACAGTAGAGGAAGATGGTTGTCCGAGAACAAGAATGGTCTTGTTGAAGGCCTACACTCATGAAGGATTTATTTTCTATACCAATTACAACAGCAGAAAAGGAAAAGCAATCGAGGATAATCATAAAGCATGCCTGCATTTTTTCTGGCCAAATCTGGAAAGACAGGTCATTATCAAGGCCAACCTTGAAAAAGTTGCAGAGAATCTCAGCGATGGTTATTTCCATTCCAGACCCAAAGGAAGCCAGCTGGGAGCCGTAGTTTCTCCCCAAAGTCAGGAAATTCCCAATCGTGAATTTCTGGAAGAAAAATTAAAAGAGCTGGAAAAAGAATATGAAAACACAGAGGTTCCAAGACCTGCTCATTGGGGTGGATATCTTGCGAAACCTTACGAAATTGAATTTTGGCAGGGAAGACCCAATCGCTTGCATGATAGAATTGTATATCAGTTAGAAGACCTGGATTGGAAGATTTCAAGACTTGCTCCATAGTTATAAAGTAGGAATGAAGGCTGAAACACTAGAGTTTGTGATACTGATTTTTTAAGGTTTTATTCAAAACTTGTACATTCATTTCTAAAGCTTCTTTTTAAAGAATATTTTTTATTCTCCATCTACTATCTGCAATCATAGAACATAAAAAAAGACCACTTCATTGAAGTGGTCTTGAATTTTCGTAATCTGAATGATTATTTTTTCTTAGCACCAGAAACTGCGTTTGATAAATCAGCTCCAGCCTTAAATTTAGCAACTTTTTTAGCAGCAATTTTGATTGGTTTTTTAGTTGCAGGGTTGATCCCTTGTCTAGCTGCTCTCTCAGCTACTGAGAAAGTACCGAAACCTACTAAAGAAACTTTTCCGTCTTTTTTCTTTAAAGTAGAAGTTACGTTAGAAATAAAAGATTCTAAAGCAGCTTTTGCTGCAACTTTAGTGATACCTGCATCTTTTGCGATTGCGTCGATTAATTCAGACTTGTTCATAATTTTTAATATTAAAGTTAGTTCGTAATTATAGCAAATATAATACTATTTTCTAATTGTGCAATTTTTTTATTAAAACTTATACAATTTTTTTACTTTTCAGTGAAAACAGTTAAAATATGATAATTTGGGATTTCACGAAAAATCTACGTTACCGGTTACTAAAATCATGCCAAATGCTTATGTTTATTGACTTTAGCAAAAAGTTAATATTATTTCCTGTATTTATTAAATCCTAAATTGTGTATAAAGTATTAATGTTTTTAAGAATATAATTGTTAATAATATAAGTAATGATCTCTTTTTTTGTGTTTTATAAAATTAAACTACCTTGTTTATGGGAGTTTTTTAATGGTAGGGAAGGTCTGTTTTATTAATTTTTATTAATAAATTTGCAGCATGTTAATAGAAGTTTTTAAGTCCAAGATTCATAGGGTAAGAGTTACAGCCTCAGACCTTAATTATATAGGAAGTATAACAATAGATGAAGATCTGATTGAAGCTGCCGGATTGGTAGTGGGAGAAAGGGTTTATATCGTCAATGTAAATAACGGAGAGCGTTTTGATACTTATGTTATCAAAGGCAAAAGGAAATCAGGAGAAGTATGCCTTAATGGTCCGGCTGCAAGAAAGGTACAGAAGGATGATATTATCATCATTATTGCTTATGCACAAATGACACCTGAAGAAGCAAAAGACTTCCAGCCGAAGATCGTTTTCCCGGATGAAAAAACAAACCTTCTTACATAATTCATGGAGAAAACATCAAAAAGTCCTTTAAAATCAATACTTACAATAGTAATATCGCTTGCTTTTGCAGGCTTTTTTTTATGGCTGGCCTTACGGGGGCTTGATTTTAAAGTGATTCAGCAGTCATTGGCTAAGGCGAATTACCTTTGGGTATTATTTGCAGCCGTATTTGGTCTTTTGGCGTATTGGTTCAGGGCCATTCGTTGGAATCTGATGCTGGAGCCAATGGGGCATAGGATTTCCAATTCCAATTCCCTCTGGTCTATTTCATTTGGATATCTTATGAATCTTACGATTCCCAGAAGTGGAGAAGTGGCAAGAGCTACAGCATTATATGGAGTGGAAAAAGTGCCTGTAGATAAATCTTTCGGAACTATTATCCTGGAAAGGGTAGTGGATTTGATATGTATGCTTGGTTTTCTTGGGCTGACATTATTATTTAAATATGAAGCAATCCTGTCATTTTATGAAAATTCGGGAGTGAATATAAATCCTAACAAAATTTTGCTTGTTCTTGCTGTATTGATGGGAGGTACAATTTTGTTTTTTGCTTTTAAAAGGAAGTTGGCGAATGTTCCCTTCCTTGGTAAGATCGTTAATTTTATAGACGGAATTTTTCAGGGACTGACTACCATTTTTAAATTAAAGCAAAAAGGAAAGTTTATCTTATATACATTGGGAATCTGGATTTGCTATTATTTTGCAGCATATCTTGTTTGCTTTGCACTTCCTGAAACTTCGGCGTTTACCTTTGCAGATGGCTTCTTCATAATTGTTGTAGGAACGCTAGGTATGATTATTCCTGCAAGTGGTGGAATCGGAGCGTATAACCTGGCTATGAAGTATGGTTTTATGGCTCTTTTTATTTCAGTGGGGAAAAGCGCTGATCTTGGCGGGGAAATGGGACTTACCTATTCTTTTATATCTCTGCCGCTCCAGATTGTTATTATGCTGGTAATGGGGCTTATTTCTATTCCGATGCTGACAAAAGCAAGAAATGAAGTTGCTTCAAAGAAAGAGTTTTAAATATTAATTCAACATTATACTGTATAAAAGGTTCAATTTTAATTGAGCCTTTTTTTGTGATGTTAATTTGACGGGGAAATTAGACTTAATTGCTTTATATCCATTATTTTTAATAAATAAATTTGGTCAGTTCGTAAATCAAATCTATCTTAATGCAAAAAATAATTCATAACATAAAATACTATGGCGATTAATCTACAGAAAGGACAAAAGATCGAGATCGGATTGACTAAAATGACGATAGGACTTGGTTGGGATCCTAATGAAGGGACAGGCTACGATTTTGATCTTGATGCTTCTGCAATCATGATTGATGCTGACAGAAAATTAGTAAGCGAAGAATATTTTGTTTTTTATAATAACCTGAAGTCGCCGGATGGTGCTCTTACCCATACCGGAGATGATCCAAGCGGAAAGAACAGTGATGGAGATGATGATGAAGCCATTATTATTGATCTTGATAAAGTGGATTCAAGGGTAGAGGAGATTCTTTTTGTAGTCACTATTGAAGATTTTGAAAGGAGAAAACAGAATTTCGGACAGGTGAGAAATTCTTATATCAGAGTAGTAGACAATAATACCAACCAGGAAATTGCAAAATATGAACTGGATGAAGATTTTTCCATTGAAACAGGAGTTGAGTTCGGAAGACTGTATAAAAGAAACGGAAGCTGGAAATTTGAAGCATCAGGAATAGGATATAGAGCAGATCTTGGCTTCTTCCTTGAAAAATATTATAAAGGACAAATCATCAAATAAATCATACACGAATACACAAAACGATAACTATGGCAATTAATTTACAGAAAGGTCAAACGATTGATTTAAGAAAAAACGACCGTGGAGAAAGTGTTTATGACCTTTCAAAAGTAACAATCGGATTAGGATGGGATGTAAGGAAACAAGGTGGTTTCTTTGGGAAACTTTTTAATAAGGAAGCTGAATATGATCTTGATGCAGTAGCGTTTCTTTTAGATGGTAACGGAAAGGTTGCCAACCTTGGAAGAACGGTTCAGACGAATGATGGAAGACAGATGGGATTGTATCAGGGAGATGTGGTTTTCTTCAATTCTATGCAACATCCAAGCGGAAATGTATGGTTAACGGGAGATAACAGAACCGGAGCCGGAGATGGTGATGATGAGCAGATCATTGTAAAGCTGGATCAACTGGATCAAAGCTACCAGAAAATTGTATTCCTTGTTACTATTTATCAGGGAAGAAGCAATAACCAGCACTTTGGAATGATTGAAAATGCATTTATCCGTGCTGTAGATGCTTCAGGGAAAGAAATTACCAAGTACAGCCTTTCCGGAGATTCAAGTATGAACGGAATGTGTGCGATGGTTTTTGCTGAAGCGTACCGTCATAACGGAGACTGGAAGTTCCGTGCTTTGGGAGAACCTCATCATACAGATAACTTCATTGATATCCTGAGACAGCAGTATTCATACTCAAACTAGACTTTATATTTCTATTCAACATAACAGCCGGCTGGGAAGTCTTCGACTTCCTCCGCCGGCTTCAGAATTAATAACCGCCTTATGACCAGAAGATTATTAGCCTATTTTTTACTGGATACTTCCGGTTCTATGAACGGGGAGCCTATCCAGGCATTGAACAACGGTTTCAACGGGCTTATCAGTATGCTTCGTGCAGATCCGCAAGCGATGGAAAGCCTTCATTTAAGTGTCATTACTTTTGATAGGGATGTTAAAAATATCATTCCGTTAACTGCGCTTGCCAATTTTTATCCCATGGAAATAACCTGTCCGGATAGTGGCCCAACTCATACAGGTGCAGCACTGGAAATGGTGGCAGATCTGGTCCGGAAAGATCTTGTAAAAGGTTCTGAGGATGAAAAAGGAGACTGGCAGCCTCTGCTTTTTATATTTACAGATGGAAAACCTTCAGATATTCAGAAATACAGACAGATGATCCCTGTGCTTAGAGATCTCGATTTTGGAGCTATCGTAGGGTGCGCCGCAGGTCCGAAAGCAGATGAACAGTTTCTTAAGGAGCTGACGGATCATGTTGTAAAGTTAGATACCACAGATGCTATAACCCTATCTTCCTTTTTCAGATGGGTGAGTTCTTCGATTACACAAGGTGGACATTCACAGAATACAACAGATCACGTAACATTGCCTCCGCCACCATCGGAGCTGAATATTATTATTTAAAAAAATTGTCTTTAAACGTATGAGAAGACTGCCTATTTATTTTTTAATAGATGTCTCCGAATCTATGGTAGGAGATCCAATTGAACAGGTACAGGAAGGAATTTCGGATATTGTCCGGGAACTGAAGAAAGATCCGTATTCCTTGGAAACGGTTTACATTTCCGTGGTAGTTTTTGCAGGAGAGGCTGAAGTGATTACGCCGCTCCAGGATATTATCAGTTTTTATCCACCCAAAATTCCGATTGGAAGTGGTACCTCATTGTCTCAGGGATTGATTAAAATCATGGACTGCATAGATCGGGATGTTGTAAAAACAACTTATGATAGAAAAGGCGACTGGAAACCAATTGTTTTTCTGTTTACAGACGGAGTTCCCACTGATGATGCCACCAAAGCGATTGAAAGATGGAATACTAAATATAACGGGAAAGCCAATACCATTGCTGTTTCTATAGGGGAGAATACCAATTATAAACTGTTGGGTTCACTGGCTGATAATGTTTTACTTTTCAATAATACAGATGAGAACTCGTATAAGGAGTTTTTTAAATGGGTTACAGATTCTATTAAAACAACCAGCCAAAGTGTTACGGAAGCGAAGAAAGAAGGGATCAATCTTTCTAAAATTGATTCTGTTATCCTTGAAAAAGTAGACCCGCAGATGGAACAACGTTTTCCGGACAATAATTTTGTGGTCTTAAATGGTAAATGTTCAGAAACGGATAAACTCTATCTGATGAAATTTAAAAAAACATTCGGGGAATCCAGTATTCCGGGAATGTCAACCAGGTATTATAAACTGGAAGGAGCCTATAAAATTGATGAAAAATCTTATTACAGGCTATCTTCTGCGCAAAGGAGCAACCTTAGAATTTCAATAGAAGAACTTCAGGGGGGAACTTCCTGTCCGCACTGTGCAAATCCTATTGCCCTGGCAACCTGTGCATGTGGTGGAATCCATTGCCTGCAAGGCGAAGGATATAATAAATGTCCCTGGTGCGGAACTTCCGATTATTACGGATATTCCGGCGGTGGGTTTGATATCAACAGAACTTTAGGTTAAAGCATAGGCCCATGAAAATACCTTCATTTTATTTTGGAAGCGGGAAAAAGCCTGTGGAAAAAGGAACTATTCATAAAGAAAAAGAAGAATTTAAAGAAGTTCACTGGGTACTAAAGCATGCGCTTTCAGGGAAGTTCTATGAGTTCACTTTTGAAATGAATGACTTTCCGAATATCGTCATTAAAAACATTAGAAATCTGGAAGAAACTGGGCTTACTTTTGAAAATAACAGGATTTCCGGCATTCCGACGGCTCATAATATGTATCATCTGGATATAGAGTTTTTTCATACTGAGGATAAAGAAAATATAGAAAGGAAAAGAGTTCAGTTATTGGTTAATATTGACCCTAAAGATTTATGGAAGAATATTCCCAGTGATAGAAATGCTGATTTTTATAAAGAAGATGAGGTTTCATTTCAAGGGAAATTTTCAGATAAGAAAATTGTTGTAGCTTCCAAAAGAGGACGTTCTC
>NZ_MAYF01000102.1 GCF_001684955.1 Chryseobacterium contaminans
TTGAAGGTTAGGCTTCCATCATAGCTTTTCCAGTCACCAATCAGTTCAATATATTGCCCTTCCACTTTTTCAGTTTTCCTGTTCCATTTAAAGTTATAAACGAATCGTCCTTTAAAAACTCCGGAATGTTTTCCTTTATTCTCTTCAGCCAGTTCGTATTCTCCAAATACAGTTCCCTGCTTTTTAGAATCCTTATATTTTGAAATGGTAATGGTTCCTTCAAATTTGGCATAATTGGTATCTACAAGAGAATATCCTGAAACAAAATACTCCTGGTCGTTCTTTTTATTCTGTTCAGAAATATTTATTTTAAGTTTCAGTTCCTGTCCCTTAGTTCCAATAGTTCCGATATAAGGCTTACTGTTATTCAGCCAGGCATTTGAAATATCAGGCATTTGTGCCAACGCAAAATTAGCTGCCAGAATGAAGAGCAATAAAAGTTTTTTCATATTGTAATTTTTAAACACCGAATTGAGCCAGGTGATGGTTCAGATGTTTTGCAAACATGTTATTCCATTCCTGTGCTTTCAATTTCCCGAAAGAGAAAGATTCTTTGCCATCGAAAGCTTCTGCTCCCAATTGCTGGGTTTTTTGTATAAAACCAATCAGTCTTCTTTTTTCTTCTTCAAAATTTTTTCTTCCCGATATTAAAAACTGAGGTGCTGTAGGGGAATCTTTCGGATAGGCTTTTTCACCTACTACTTTAGGTTTCACAAAAGTTTTTAAAATAAATTTCGCAATAGATCCCGGCTTTTTATGTTTTTCTGGTTCATATACCATTTCATAGGTGATACAACAGTGCGCCAACATCTGATCCACCGTCATTTTCCCCCATAACCCATGTGTATCTTCTACCAGTCTGTTTATTCTATCAATATAGTTTTGAGCGTCTTTTGCGTCAAATACATTTTCCATATACGATCTGTTTTTACTACAGACAAATATATCAGTTTTTTTGTTTGATTTTTAGAGTGAGAGATTTTTTTGTTGTGAGATTCGGGGGACGAGTTTTAGAGTACGAGGGTTTTAGAGTGTGAGAGTAGTTTTAGTGTACTTTTTATCTTTTCCAAGACTATTCTCTACTATAAACCGTCATTTGATGTGTAATAAAACGCAAATACCGAATGAAAACCATGATCGTCATTCGGTATTTACATTTTTCAAACTGATATCATTTATTCAACCTCCTCTTCAGAAGCTCCTTCCAGAGCAATTTCCTGCGGTGCTGCTTTTTTGAAAATAAACCAAAGCTTAATTTTTAAAGCAATCCATCCTATAATGGCATAAACCACTAAAAGAATACTTAAATGTTTCAGATAGGGGAAAGTAAGTTCTACAGATCCTTTCTGAATCAACAGGATTTTAAAAGCCTGTAAAAACGGAGTTAGTGGGATGATATTGGCAATAAACTGGACGAATGCCGGCATTGCGCTTAATGGCCATGTAAATCCACTGATGATAAATGCTGGAGAAGCAATTACCATCAGGATCTGTGTAGCCTTCAAAGCATCCGGAATCAATATACTGATGAAAACTCCAAGGAATGATACGGAACCTACAAAAACAGCTGTCAGAAGAATAAAATTAAATATTCCTTCCGGCATCGGTACCCTGAAGATCATGTGCATAAAGTAATAGATACCCACAATAAGAACAGAAGATACCCAAATTGGGATTACTTTAATCAACATGGTTGGAAATGCCCATTTCTTCATTTTCACATATTCCTTTACAAAAGATCCTCTTTGGAATTCTGCTGCAAAACTTACTGCCATTGCCAGCAAAATAACCTGTTGTAACACTACTGCCAACATCGCCGGCCACATAAAGATCAGATAGTTTCCGGTAGTGTTGAAAAGAGTAATATAATTCGCTTTAAAAGGCTCATATTGTGTTGCCGCCTTGGCAGCAGGCATTCCGGCTTTCTGCAATGCTTTAATGGATGCTCCGGCTGAAAATGTTCCTATCGTAAGCTGAAGTGCTTTGGATGCAAAATTGGCTGTTAAAACGTTTCCTGTATTGATATAAACATTCAGTTCAGGGTATTTTTTCTGAAGCATATCGCCTTCAAAACGGGATGGGATAATCACCACAGCTGCTGCTTCATGCCGAATAACCTCATCTTTTATACTCAAAGGTTCCTGGATATATTTGATGATCCTAATACTCTTATTATCATCCAACATTTCCGTTAATTGATTAGATAAAGGAGTATTATCCCTATCGACTACTAATACAGGTGTATTTTCAACTTTTCCGCTTTGGTAAACAAACCCCAGCAAGGTAGCATAAAAGATCGGCGCCACAAAGAACACTGTTCTCAAGGTTGAATTGCTGAAAAAAAGCTTGAACTCGCGTTTTAAAAGACGGAAAAATTCTTTCATCTGTATAATTTAATATTTTAAATAACCAGACGGTAAGCTTTAAGTATTGAGCCTAACCGTCCTGTTCCGTTTCATAATTATTTCAGGATAACATTGGCATTTACCAAAAGACTTTTAGCCTTATTCATATCCGTTGGTTTTACTTTAATCTCGTAGATAGCATCCTGCAACTGATAATCAGGATAAGCCGTAGTAATATCTGCATACCTCGTCAATTGTTTGATATACACAATTGTTCCCTGTAAGTTCTCTTTATTATAAACGATCTGCATATTTACATTCTGACCTTTCTTATATTTTGAAATAGAGCTTTCCGGAACTGTAAACCTAAAGTAAGTACTTTCAGGAATATATCCGTTGAACAAAGCAAATCCTGCCGTAGCCAGCTCTCCTGTATTTAAGCTGATGGTTTCAATTTCCATATCATTGGTAGCAATGACATATCTTTCCGAGTAGGCTACATTGGCCTCCTGTAATGCTCCTTTTGCCTGAGAAGCCTGTCCCGCTGCCATTTCCACTTTTTCAAAACGGGTTCCTCTGTTCACATCATCCAGCTCTGCAACTACCGCATCATATTGCGCTTTTGCTCCCTGAAGTTTAGCATAGATTTCATCGTGTGCCTGTGGAGACATTAAACTATCCCGGAACATATTATTAGCTCTTCTGTAGGATTTCTGTGCAAATTCATACTGTTCTTTCAATCCTTTATATTTTGCCTGAAGCTGTCTCAACTGATCGGGTGTGGCTCCGTTTTTAGCCATCTGTTCCTGAGCTGTTGCAGCACTTACGGCTCCTTGTGCCTGAGCAATTTTTGCAGAAACTTCCGGCACATCGAGCTGAGCCAGGGTATCTCCTTTTTTTACTGTCTGCCCTTCAGAAACATATATTTTTAAAATCCTTCCGGTTACTTTTGGAGCAAATGAAATGACATCCTTTTTGGTTTTTCCTTCAGGCTCTTTTATTTTTTCGTTTTTCTTATCACAACTTCCCAGTAAAAACAGAGAAGCAAAGACTATAGCTATATTTTTATGCATCATTTTAATTTTTATGGGATTAAATAAAATTTGGTAATATCCAGTTCCTGAGTGGACCTCATCAGTTCTATTCCTGCTCTTCTCTGGTTGAAAATAGCATTCTGATATTCCAGTTCAGCTGCCTCAAGATCGTTTTCCGCATCAATAAGCTGGGATGATTTGCTCATTCCGTATCTGAATTCTTTTTCAGCCTGTACCAATGCATTTTTAGCCAGTTCTTTTTCTTTGACTTTTAAAGTGATCTGTGCCGTAGCAATATCATAATTGGTCTGGTTATTGGCCAGATTCAATGATAATTTTTTCAATGCATCTTCTTTCTGATTCTGCAGTACTTCTTTACCCACTCTGGCTGTTTCTTCAGCATGTTTTCCTTCTTTTCCGTCAAAAATCTCCCATTTAAAGCCAACTCCTGCTGTGATCAAAGGAAAAATATTTACATTATTAGGGCTCCAGTCCAGTTTTTTGCCTTCGTATCCAAGTAATGGAACAGCAGGAACCACGTTTTCTGAACTTTTAATACGGTTTCCATATAGTCCGATATAATACGCAGAAGCCATTAGCTGAACTTTAGGGATCATCCAGGTTCTTTCTGCTTTTATTTTATAGTCTGCAGCAGCAATTCCATGTTCAAGGGCACGCACTTCTGCTCTCTGCTCTATTCCTTTTTCTGCTGCCAGAAGTTCTACAGGAGATAAAACCGGATCTATCATTCTCAGACGTTCCTTATTGATTCCTGTTAAGATATAAAGCTGAGTCAGAAGCAATTCTTTCTTCCCTTCATATTCTACGACTTTTGCATTTAAAGTAGCCTGAGCCAGTTCAATTTTCTTATGATCGTAAGGAGTAATTAAGCCATAACCTAAAGCTTTATCTGCTGTTTTCTTGTTGATGTCCAGTCTTTTTTTACTTTCATCCAACACCTTTTTAGACTGATGGATCAATGCCAGCTGGTCATAGGCTTTAGAAATAGTGGCCATCACTTCATCTTTTGTTTTTTCCAACAAAATATCTTCGGACTTCTTTTTTTCTTCCACTGCTTTTTTCAGGTATTTTACCTTCCCTCCTGAATACAGAAGCATTTTGGCATCTGCTTTAGCAACGCCAGAAAATCCTGATACATTGAAATTGTTGTTAAAAGTTCCTTCCGGGATATTGATGAAAGGGGCCAGATTAATTTCCGGTGACGTAAGTCTTGCTGTTCCGTTAAGGTAACCTGCTTTACCGCTTAATTCCAGAGTAGGAAGAAAGATATCTTTTAACTTGTGTTCATCAAGATCGGTAAGTTTGTTTTGGGTAATCTGCATCTTCAGGTTCGAGTCCCGAACCATTGCACTATCCAGAAGTTCTTTAAAGTCCGGCGCAGACTGTGCCCAGCCAAAAGCAGGAAAAGCAAAAAAACTAAACGTAAAAATCAATAAATTGTTTTTCATGGTTTATGTTTATAACAAATATAATGCAAAAAATGTTAAAATACTCAAAGATAATTTAACAAAACGGTGAATTTAAAATAAGTTTAAAAGTTGTTTAAGTATAAAAGTCTTTAAAATAAAGTTTTATCTAATCCGTTTAAATCTTAATTAAAAACTAAAAAACTTTGAAAAAATTTATAACTCTACTTTTAGCGCTTTCTTTTTGCACTGTTCTTTCTCAGGAAACAAAGGCTTGCAAGTGTTTTCAATTGGAAAAACTAAAGGATAGCATGAATTCATATTCAACCAATCGTTTTCGTCTTCTGTCTGAAGAAGAAGTTCTGATTCCCCCTGCAAGTTATGTTTCTGTAGAATTTATAAATCCTGAAACAAAGCCCCAAAAAGGAAGTTCAGCTGAAAAAACAGACCATTTAGAAACGGTAGCGGGTATCCCCCGTAATCTTATTATCAAGCAAGGGGAACTCAATGGCTCAAAAGCTATTTTATATGCTGATGAAAGGTATGATTTCAGAAGTTATTATATAAGACTTTCAAGAGATAACGGGAAAACATGGAGAAATTATTTTACAGGATTAATTGTGAATCACAACTATTTTTTAAAGCTTCATTCCCCATATTCTTTATGGAAAGATGATGAACACCTTCAGATAGAAGCTGATATCAGACGCATGAAGAAGCCAACAATGTTACCTGATAGTTATCCTGTATATGAAATAGTAAAAGACAATGCCCTGCTCACTCTTGATCTCAATGAAATAACCAAAGATTCCGATGGAGATGGAATTAATGATATTGAGGAAATTAAAATGCTTTTTACCAATCCTTACTCAAATGATACGGATGAAGACGGCATCAATGATGTTGAGGATAAAAATCCCAGATACAAAAACCCGGATAATGATTTCACAAGACTTTGGGAGGGAGTTTTGTATGGCTACTATGAGTTTGTTCAGAAAGCAGATCCGTTAAATGAGGAGTTCAATATTAATTTGACAACCTTTAAAGAGGATATGAAAAAACAAAGAGAAGATGTGCCTGCCAAAAGACTTGATTTTATAAATTCATTACGACATAAGGTTATTGTGACGGATGATGAAAACCTGAGAAGGATTGAGCCTTTTGATGAAAAAATCATATTTATGAGCTCAAAGGAATATGTTTCCTATAAAGCATTTACTCATTCCTACAACACGGATATTTTTTACAGCAAAATGTTCCATTGTGATGAACTTAAGGATACCTACATTTTGTTAGTGAATTCAGATACTACAGGATATACTTATCTTATCAAAAGAACTTCCGACGGATGGAATGTGCAGATCATTGATCATTGGATCACGTAATTAATTGATTTTATTTAAACAACAACTCCCCACATCACTGTGAGGAGTTTTCTATTTATAATAAGCTTGCAAATTTTACTTCTGAACTGCTTTTTTCATTGCGTTATCAGGTCTTAACACTCTGTAACGAACTTCGATGTCTTTTGGT
>NZ_MAYF01000103.1 GCF_001684955.1 Chryseobacterium contaminans
AAATCAAACTATAAACTTTTTGCAGTAATAAGTAGTCTGTGCTTCAGTCTGTCTTTTGCCCAAAAAGTAGAATTTACGGTACCTGAAAATATTCTTGTGTTGGAGAATATCATTTTTGATTTTAAAAATGATTTCACAAAAGATATTGCAGTGGATGCCGCTGCTATGGAAGATGATTTTTCAACCACCGTTGATCTTTTTAACCTGAAATATGATGCCGGAAATAACAATCCTTATCTGAGTCTTGCGTTAAATAAAGGAGCAAAGCCCAAGCAGTTTATTGAAAGGGCAAGCTGGATGGTAACCTTCAAGAAAATTTCCAAAAAAAGTACGAAAGTCACTATTGATCTTGAATCCATTGTTCCTGATCGCTGGTCTAAGAAAGAAGTAGATGTAAAACTTACCAAATCTACTGGCAAAGTAGAAAATGAAATTAAAGAGTTTCTGTTAACTTATAAGAAAACAAAATCTTCTGCAAGAGCTACAGCAGATGCCGCAGCAGAGCCTACTGAAGTGGATATTGCCGCAGCAGAAGCTCAGGCGGTGGCTCAAATGGAAGAGCTGGATAATAGAAAACTTATACAACAAACAACCTCTAAAAAGCTACAGACATTATTCGGAAAGAAACAGTTTATTACCCTGCCCACAACAGCTGATACCTTTACAAAACTTTTACAGATACAACCGAGTGAGCTGGAATGTGAGAGCTGTAAAGGCGGGAAATATTCAAGCTGGGATATTGATGAAGTCTTCAATCTTATTTATGCTAAAATGAATGATGGATTAGAATATTATGCCCTTCAGTATTATGGGGATCAAAAAGTTTCCGGTTTACCATATGGATTGGTATTCAATGAAAGTTCGGCTTCTGAATGTAAAACCAGGTTTGCAAGATATAATGCACAGCTTTACCAAACCACAGTTGAGGTTGATGCCAATACTTCGAGTGCATTGACAGTAGTTAGTTTCAAAATGGACAATCGTTTTATCCGTCTTGAGTTTGGAAACCAATACCTGACGAGACTTTTTGTATCCAATAAAGAACAATAAATATGACCTTTTTCGGATATTTCTTTTTAGCCATATTTTTATTTTCACTCTACATTGCTTATAGGATTTTTAATAAAATTCTAAAAAAGAGAAGTGCTGTAAAAGGAAAGACCGGATGGCTGGAAAAAGGATTTATGCTGTTTTTTATAAGCCTGATCGTGATTGCTCTCAATGGTGTAACGATGGTTTTATCCTATAGTTTCTTTTGGGAGAAAGCGTACAGAACTTTATCGGAAAAACAATATGAGGCTGTTGTTATCGGTTATAAAAAAGAAAATATTTCTACTAAAAATTTCTCCACTTCCGGATATTACAATAAAACGGTGTATTTTCCAAAGGTAAGATACAGCAATATTAATGGAAGAGAAGTGATAAAAACGTTGGATATTACCAATGACCATCCGCCTGCAATAGGCCAGACACTGAAAATTACAGACAATGAAACCAATGAAGCGGCCAATGGCATTGAACTCGATTGGATAATGTCTGTTTTCGGATGTATTTTTACCGGACTGGCAGCCTTTTTTGCATGTTTATTCACCACTTACATTAAAAATGATACCTTTAAAAAACGGATTGTCTTTTCTTTATATGCAGCTCTTTTTATGGCTGTATTGAATGTGGGATGCATATTGCTGATGGTTTTTAAGCATTGATACAACTCTATGAAAGGTATATAAAAAGAATGATTCTGAAATAAAAATGTATTTTTGAGATACACTAACCCGAAAGAGATTTCAAACACTAAATTATATATGGAGAATAAGAAAAAAATGTCAACTGCAGGCTATACAGTTCTGGGAATAGTGCTGTTCTGTTTTCTCTATTATATTCTATGGCTGATTTTTAAAGAGAAAATGCCGCTGCATGAACTCCTTTCAGATATTAATACCAACTATGATGAGTATGCAGGCCGTGTTTGGTATTGTATTCCGTTGGTGATTTTGATCCTGATTTTTTTTACTATTCTAAAACCTTCCGGAACGAAGCGTTTTTTAAGACTACAGGCTTCATTACCTACTTCCAAAATTGCATCACTGGCCAAAGGAATTGTTGAAATAGAAGGAACTCTCATTATGGAATCACCTTTACGTTCACCAGTGAATCATGAAGAATGTATAGGATATTATTATACGATTGAAGATATTGATAAAGATTCTGATGGGAAGAACACTTATACAACTGTTCACAGGGAAACCCAATGTAATATTTTCCGCATCAAAGATGCTACCGGAACTATCGAAGTTCAGCCCGAAGGAATTGACTTGGTTTTATTGGGAGAAACCAATATCAGCAGTACTTACAACAAAAGATATAAAGAAACCCTTTTAAAACATGGCCAGCAAATGTTGTTGGTAGGCTATGCCGATTCAAAAAACGGAGTTCCGTTTATCAGAAAAGACGAACATTATAAAGTTCTTGGGATCACTTCATCATCAGGAATTTCTGTGTGGAACAAATATCAGCCGCTGTTGAGGTCATTCCTTTTTACCTGTTCAATAATTTTATTAATCATCATTTATATACTCATACAATAATGAATCAAACCGTAGCCATCATATTATTTGCCCTGCTGGCTGTAGCAGTAATAAGCTTTCTCATTAATTTATATAACAAATTGGTATTGCTCAAATTCAATGTTGATAAGGCATACAGCAATATTGACGTTGTCCTGAAACAGAGAGCAGATGAAATTCCCAATCTGGTAAGTGTAGCCAAACATTTCATGAACTATGAAAAAGATATTCTTACCAGGCTTACAGAGTTGAGAACTGTTTATAATACCACCAAAGATTCAGATAAGAAAACAGTATTGGCTAATGAGACCTCAAAAGCCTTATCTTCATTCTTTGCCGTATCTGAAAATTATCCGGAACTGAGATCCAATAATAACTTCCTGGAACTCCAGAAAAGAATTTCCGAACTGGAAAATAAGATCTCAGACAGGAGAGAATTTTTCAATGATAGTGTTAATCTGTACAACATCGGAATCCATGAATTTCCCAATGTAATTTTGGCAAAAATGCTTGGTTATAAAGATAAAACCCTGTTAGAAGTTACAGACCAGGAAAAACAATACCATGGAGTTCAGTTTTAATACCTTTTGGGGTTTAGAGAAAGACCTTATGGCTCATCCCGAAATGCTGATTTTCGCAGCACTCCTCATCCCAATATTGCTGATGCTTCCCATTGCTTTGATAGGTTGGGTTTTCAGGAAACTTAAGTTCAATATGTATATCATCAATGTATTACTGTACACCCTGATGTTTACTTTTTTATTGGGCGTTTTAACCATTTTTACCCTCTATTTTATTACAGATAAGAATGGAATTAAATTGTTGTACTGCTGGCTAACCATTTTTGCAGGAATGTTCTTTTTCTGCCTGATGAATGAGAAAACCATTACTAAAATGTTTACAGACTGGTCTAAAATAATTGAAGAAAAAGATAAAAGTAGAAAGTAGAAAGTAGAAAGTAGAAAGTAGGGAAGCTGGAAGCTGGAAGTTTCTGAAGCCTTATAAATAAAGGAATTCATTGAAACAGATTAACAAAGATAATTTGAATCATTAATTTTATCGCAGATAAAATCTTTGCATCTGAGAATAACATTCAGAAAAATCTGCGAAATCAGCAATATCTGCGAGAACGAAAATGGCTGGACTCATAAAGAGGCCAGCCATTTTTTATAATAAATATACTTGAATTATTTTACTAAAAACTGCATCGTAGTTCCATCCAGTTTTAAAATATAAACCCCTTGATTAAGAGTTCCGGTTCTGATTGTATTTCCATTTTTGAAAGGTTTGTCAATCGTCTGTAAAACTTTCCCCTGTAAAGTATAGATCTCAGCCTTTTTAATATTCTGAACATCTCCTTTTACCGTGATTTCCTGATTGGTGATTGGGTTAGGCGTAATTTTAAAACTTTGCGTGGTCTCTGGGGCAATACTTGCTTGCCTGGCAGAAGTTCCGGAATAACATGTCCATTTCAGATCATCAATAGCCACTCTGTTGCTGGATGAATTATTCACAAGGCTTACCGTTACATTTCCGGAAACATTAATATTGTTAATGGTAGTTGTGGTAGCTGTGGTGCTGTAAGGAACCGTTCCTACTGTAGTTCCGTTTACTTTTACATCAAGAACGCCGTTGCTTCCTGAGAATTTCAGCTGTGTAGTTACGGTTAGAGAACCAATACCATTAGCTGAACTTCCGGATGTTAACGATCCGCTCCTTACAGTAATTGCTTTATTATTGATTGTTTGGTCAGTTCTTGAATCTGTAGCGGTCCACGAAATGCCACCATTGCTCCAAGTTTTGGTAGAATAGGTAGAACTTGCAGCTGGGATAGATTCAAAGTTTTCGTTTGCACAATCTGTAGATGGATTAGGATTCGTTGTTCCTGCATTCGTTGTTCCTGAAACGGAAGAACTGTTAGGCGAAGAGTTTCCTGCGGCATCCTTAGCCACAACATAGAAGCTGTAAGTAGTTGATGGATTCAGTCCTGAAATTGTGGTAGAAGTTGAACTTACTGTAGTTTGCAAACTTCCGTTCATATAAACATTGTAGGCAGAAACTCCAACATTATCTGTGGCTGCATTCCATGTAAGAGAAATACTGTTTGATGTTTTGGCAGAAACGGTTAAGCTTGTAGCAGCTGTCGGAGCCTGAGTATCGCCGGTAGGCTGTTGAGAGCCCCAGATAAGATTCACATAGCTTGGATTATCGATAAAAGGGTTTCTGTTACCCTGGTAAGCATAAGAAGCGTTATTTCTCTTGATTTCAGCCTGAGAAACCGGATCCTGATTATGCCATGCCAGAAGAACGTTCAGTTCCCAGGTCTGAAGGCCCGGAAATGTAGAACTTCCCAGCATATTCCCTGAAGCAAAAGAAGAAAGCTTACTCTGATAACGCGTTACAAAATAAAAGATCATACGCGCTACATCACCTTTGAACTCATCAATCGGTTCAAAAACAGTTCCTGTATATCCAGAAGAAACAGAATTTCCCAATTTTGATCCATTTTGAGAAGTAAAAGTAGCACTTCCCACCTTTCCGAACGGATAGTTGCTTCTCATTCCATTTACTTTACCATCCGTAGCTCTGATGAAGTGAATGTCTGCTACCATTGGAGAAGCCTGGCTGAATAAACTTTGAGGTACAATATGTTCTCTGTTATAGCAGTTCCCTTCTGTGGAATAAGTTCCACACTGGTTAGATCCTGGTGTATATTTATAAGGATCAGCGCCTACAGGCTTTTCTGAGTAAATATCAAGTATAGACCCATCATTTTCGTAGTCTTTATCAATATCAGTGGTCTTGTAGGCTGTCCATAATCCATTGTAGCCTTTATCCTGATGTCCGTTAGTGATAATGGTACTTAAAGCCGTTTTCAAAGCAGCACCGCTCAATCCATTGGCCGAGTTGTAGTATCCTGCAGGAGCCTGAGCATAAGCAAGTCCTGAGAATACAGAGAATAAGATAATTTTTTTCATATTAATATAATTTCCCACAAGAATACTACATTTTTGCGAATAAAAAATTACAATATTATTAATTTTGAATGTAGCGCATTTTGCTTAATCTAATAAATTTTAAATGAATTAATTAGGGCTTTGGAATTCCCCGTAAAACAATAAATCTACACCAAAAAACATCAATTCGTAATTTCACATAACAACCCAAAATCCCGGACTTCATATCCAAATCTCTAGTTATAGAAACAAAAAAGCCAGTACAACAGTACCGGCCTATATTATAACAGCTATTAATCCTACTTTCTTTGTGGCGGATAATTTTTCATAATCTCAGCCATAATTTCAGGGATCTGTCTCTGTTTAGATCTTGGGGAATCAACAGAAATTCCGCTTCCGATACCCTGCCAAACAAGTTTGTTGGATTTTGCATCAATAAGATCAACAATCAAAGCTCCTTCATTGTAGTTGCTTGTCCATGTTCTGTTCATTCCAACACCCCATCCGAATGGGCCTCCCCAACCCCACATTCCGTAAGGAGACGAAGTTTGTATATCGGTAATTTTTTTGTGATTGGCTTTTACATTGACAATTAGATCAGGATTCTCTCCGGACTGAAGTCCTTTGCTTTGAAGCTGTTTTGAAAGCTCATTCAGAACTCTGTCTTTATCAATATCATTCAATTTTAGATCATCAATTCTTATTTTATAGGTTTTGTAAGAATTGAAATTGGCGGTTTCAGCATAATCTGAACGTACCTGAAACGGGCTACAAGAAGTTAAACCTAATGTAGCTGCTGCCAACAAAATAAAAAT
>NZ_MAYF01000104.1 GCF_001684955.1 Chryseobacterium contaminans
TTCCAATAAAGCATAATCCCTGAGAATCTTTTTTATCCGCTGTTACCAATCCAATCTCTTTTGCAATCTCTCTTACCTGAGGCTTAGTAAGCTCTCCGATAGGAAATAAAGCTTTTGATAACTGATCCTGGCTTAGCTGGCAAAGAAAATAAGACTGATCCTTATTATTATCTTTTCCTGCCAAAAGGTGGAAAATTTCCTTTCCGTTTTCATCAATAGTAGAATCTACTCTGGCATAATGTCCTGTAGCAACTTTATCAGCTCCTAAAGACATCGCAGTCTTCATAAAAACATCGAATTTTACTTCTCTGTTACACAAAACATCAGGATTCGGAGTTCTTCCTTTTTCGTATTCAGCGAACATATAATCTACAATACGTTCCTTGTAAAGTTCACTCATATCAATGACCTGGAAGGGAATTCCAAGCTTTTGAGCTACCATAAGGGCATCATTACTGTCCTCAATCCATGGACATTCATCTTCTAATGTTACTGAAGCATCATTCCAGTTTCTCATAAACAAAGCCACTACTTCATGACCTTGCTGTTGTAGCAAATAAGCGGTAACGCTTGAGTCTACACCTCCTGAGAGGCCTACTACTATTTTCATTGTATTTCAATTTTACGAAACTCTTAACGGGAGTTCTTAGTTTGACGCCGCAAAAATACAACTAAATAAATTCGTAAAAAAACCATAATTTTAAACATTGATAAAAACGATAAATATCAAAATCACCCATCACGAAGTTCGCAACATCCAAAAGCAGGTTGAAAATAGGGATGGGTTTATAAATTTTAGAATAAAATATTTAAATATGAAAAAGTTTATTATTTCTATGATGCTGATCGTTTCTGGATCTGCATTTTCCCAGGTCTCAATAGGAGCACCAATACAGGAAAACAACAAATGGACGTTTGGGGGAGGAATAGGTCTTGGATTTGGAAGCAATAGTTCTTTCTATCTGCAGGCTTCACCAAGAGTGGGATATCGCCTTACTGAAGATCTTGAAGCAGGGGCAGTGGGAAGTGTTTCCTGGCAGACATCAGATTATTATAGATCCACCATGTTTGGAATAGGTCCTTTTGTCAATTATTATATTGCCCGCTCGTTTTATTTAAGTGCCAATTTCCAGCATTATTTCATTAATTATAAAGATAAATACTATGATTATAAGTATAACAGAGAAGAAAATGCCTTGTATCTTGGAGGGGGATATATGCAGAGAATCGGGAATAATTCTTTTATGCAGATCGGTTTGATGTATAATGTTCTTTGGAAAGAAAATTCAAGCGTATTCTCCAATGGTTTGGTTCCTAATATTGGATTTGTGGTTGGACTTTAACGAAGACATTCATGCAGACAAATATAAAATCAAATTGGCTTTAACCAAAACTTATAAAAGCAAAAAGCACCGGGAATTTCCCAGTGCTTTTTTATTGAAATTAAATTATTTA
Source organism: Chryseobacterium contaminans (assembly GCF_001684955.1). Lineage (GTDB taxonomy): Bacteria > Bacteroidota > Bacteroidia > Flavobacteriales > Weeksellaceae > Chryseobacterium > Chryseobacterium contaminans. The sequence continues at coordinate 1,456 of NZ_MAYF01000104.1, forward strand.
TTTAAGATTGAGAAGATTTCTCCGCCGCTGAAGACTTCTTAGGTTTGGAAGTTTTACCTACCAATCCGTCTTTGGCTTCATTAAGGTCAAGAACCACGGTTTCACCTTCATTCAGTTGTTTATTGACAAGCATCTCGGCCAATAAATCCTCAATGTACTTCTGAATAGCTCTCTTCAATGGTCTTGCACCAAAATCTTTATCCCATCCTTTTTCAGAAATAAAGTCTTTTGCCTCGTCAGTTAATTCTACTTTATAACCTAGTTTTTCAAGTCTGCCATACAGTTTATTCAGTTCAATATCAATAATTTTCTTGATATCATCCTGTACAAGAGAGTTGAAGATAATAATATCATCAATTCTGTTTAAGAATTCCGGAGCAAATGCCTTCTTAAGTGCATTTTCAATGGTACTTCTTGCTCTTGTATCTGAAGTTGACTTTTTAGCCGATGTTCCGAATCCTACACCATCTCCGAAATCTTTAAGATCTCTTGTTCCGATATTGGAAGTAAGAATGATAATCGTATTTCTAAAGTCGATTTTTCTACCTAAACTGTCTGTAACGTGACCTTCATCAAGGATTTGTAGCAGAATATTGAATACATCAGGGTGAGCTTTTTCAATCTCATCCAAAAGAACCACTGCATAAGGTTTTCTTCTCACCGCTTCAGTTAACTGTCCACCTTCTTCGTACCCAACGTATCCCGGAGGCGCACCTACTAATCTTGAAACAGCGAATTTTTCCATGTATTCACTCATATCAATTCTGATCAATGCCTCATCAGAATCAAATAATTCTCTTGCCATAACTTTAGCCAGCTCAGTTTTACCAACTCCTGTTGTACCCAGGAAGATAAATGTACCAATCGGACGGTTAGGGTCTTTAAGTCCTGCTCTGTTTCTTTGAATCGCTTTAACAACCTTTTTCACAGCGTCTTCCTGGCCAATTACTTTTCCGTTCAGTTTTCCATCCATCTGTGCCAGTTTGTCAAGCTCGTTCTTACCAACTTTTGTCACAGGAACTCCACTCATCATAGAAACCACTTCAGCAACATTTTCTTCAGTTACGGTTTCTTTTTTCTCTTTTACATCTTTATCCCATTTTTCCTGAGCGGCATTCAGTTCCATCTGAAGGCGTTCCTCTTCATCCTTAAGCTTTCTTGCCTCAAGATAATCCTGAGCTTTTACTGCTTTTTGTTTCAATTCCTTGATCTCTTCAATTTTCTTTTCAAAATCAATGATCTCGGTAGGAACCTTCATGTTTTTGATATACACTCTTGATCCTGCTTCATCCATCGCATCAATAGCTTTGTCCGGCAGAAAACGGTCTGTAATATATCTCGATGTCAGATTGACACACGCTGCAATGGCTTCAGGGGTATAAATTACATTGTGGTGTTCTTCATACTTATCCTTAATCTGGTTCAGAATCTGAATGGTTTCATCTATAGAAGTAGGTTCCACCATTACTTTCTGGAATCTTCTTTCCAGAGCGCCATCTTTTTCAATATACTGACGGTATTCATCAAGAGTAGTAGCTCCGATGCATTGAATTTCACCTCTTGCCAGCGCCGGCTTGAACATATTGGATGCATCTAAGCTTCCTGTAGAACTTCCCGCACCTACAATAGTGTGAAGCTCATCAATGAATAAGATGACATCTCTGTTCTTTTCAAGCTCAGTCATGATAGCCTTCATCCTTTCTTCAAACTGGCCACGATATTTAGTTCCTGCCACTAAACTGGCAAGATCCAAAGTGATCACACGTTTTCCGTAAAGAACTCTGGAAACTTTTTTCTGCTGAATTCTTAAAGCCAATCCTTCTGCAATCGCAGATTTACCAACACCTGGCTCTCCGATAAGAAGTGGGTTGTTTTTCTTTCTACGTGATAAGATCTGGGATACTCGCTCAATTTCTTTTTCACGTCCGATTACCGGATCTAATTTTCCATCCCTTGCTAAAGACGTTAAATCTCTACCAAAGTTGTCCAATGTAGGCGTTTTGCTTTTTGCAGAGCCTAAATTTCCTGTAGGCTTTCTCATTTGCTCAAAATCCTCTCTCTCATCATCATCATCATAAGCACTCATTTGTGGTGACTGCCCGGAATTTTTAAGCATGGTCTGGTACTCTCTTGAAACACCTTCATAGTCGATGTCATAAGCTCCCAAAATATTTGAAGTAGGATCCTCATATTTATATAGAATACCTAAAAGCAGGTGAACGGTATTAATTTCATTGCTTTTGTACTGTCGGCATTCTAACTCTGCACGTTTAATAGCATGATCTGCCATTTTAGTGAAAGAAATATTGGTAACCTCCTCAGAAATAGGATTAAGACTTGTTGTATTTAGAGTTTCAATTTTTCTTCTGATTTGTGTTAAATCCGCATTGAGGTTTTGAAGGATTTCTTTTGCAGAGTTTTCCGTTTTTATAATACCTAAAAGTAGATGTTCTGTATTAAGAAATTCACTTTTCAGCCTCTTAGCTTCGCTTTTGCTTTGTTTGAACACCTGGCTCAAACCTTGTGAAAACTTATAATCCATAATATATCTCATTAGAATAAAAGCAACATTGCCATTTATTCATTATCTAAATTACAAATATTTTACCAAAAATCAATAAATGACTTTATGGCAGAAAAAATTTTATTATCTTATTGAAAATGATTAAGTTTGTTATCCTTAAAAAATCCCAATGAATCCTGAAATTACTACTTACATCGGATACTCAGCGTCAGTTTTTATCGTATTGAGTTTCATACTGAAAGATGTAAGAAAAATCAGAGTTGTTAACATGATCGGCTGTATCTGTTTTGTCATTTATGGCTTCTTTAGCGGACCATTATGGCCGGTTATTATCCCGAATGGACTTATTTGCTTTATCCAGATCTATCATTTATTGCTTGGAAAAAAGGCTTAATGAAGAAAAAAATCATCACATCTGCCTTCAGTAATTTGTATACAGACCAGCGTATTGAAAAGGTATGCCGGAGTTTGTATGAAAACGGGTATGAGATTGATCTGATAGGAAATGACTGGAATGGGGCAGAAGAGATGCAGCGTCCATATCCGTTTTCACGCATCCATTTAGCATCCAGAAGTCTGAAAACAGCTTACTTTGAATTTAACTGGAAGTTGTACCAAGAGCTCAAAAAAAAGGCAGATCAGAATACCATTCTTCATGCCAATGATGTTGACGCGCTATATCCCAATTATCTTCTTGCCCAAAAATTAAATATTCCATTGGTTTTTGACAGTCATGAAATTTTTTCGGAAATGCCTGCTGTTCAGGGCAAAATGTCACAAAAACTTTGGCGTTATGTAGAAAAGACTGTCATTCCGAACCTGAAATGGATGATTACAGCAAGTGAAAGCTATGGAAAGTGGTTTGAAAAAAAATATGGCATACATCCGGTGATAATTCAGAATGCTCCGAGAAGATTAGAATTTACTTATAACCTTCCTGAAAATAACCCTAAAATACTTTTGTACCAAGGGGCTATTAATCCTTTCAGGGGAATTGATAAAGTAATTCTTGCAATGCATTATCTGGATGATGTACACTTGAAAATTGCAGGAGATGGCCCAAGAAAGAAAGAGTATGAAGATTTGGTGATAAGTGAAAAACTTCAGGACAAAGTTCAGTTTCTCGGAAAATTAAAACCTGAAGATTTAAAAGAAGTTACTGTTACTGCCGATTGCGGAATGAGCATTGAAGAAAATGGGGGAGATAGTTATTTGTATTCCTTACCTAATAAAGTATTAGATTGTATTCAGGCGAGAGTTCCGTTGATTTTGTCAAGTCTTCCGGAGCTTAAGAATATTAAAGATCGGTTTGATGTTGGTGAGCTGATAAAGGATCATCAGCCGGAAAATATTGCCATGGCAGTAAAAAAAGTCTTATCCAAGGGAAGGATTAATTACCAACCGGAGCTGGAAAGAGCATCCAAAGCGATTTGCTGGGAAAATGAAGAGGTAAAGCTATTGAATGTTTTTCAGCAAGCTTCTAACGCGTTAGGTTTTAGAGGATAGGCTATTTTTACGACATGAATATTCAAGAATTTGCCTTATCACTTGCAGATTTAGGTCTAATTCATAATTTACTATCTTTGCACAAAGAAATTTGATTTAAAATGACCATTAAGGAAAAACAGCAGGAAATAATTGACGAATTTGCATTTCTTGACGACTGGGAGCAGAAGTATGAGTACATCATAGACCTTGGAAAAGAATTGAAAGGGCTTTCTGAAGACAAGAAAACGGAAGAAAACCTGATCAAAGGCTGCCAGAGTAAAGTTTGGATTGATGCTGAATTTAAAGATGGTAAACTTTTCTTCAATGCAGATTCAGACGGAATTTTACCAAAAGGTATTGTTTCTCTTTTGGTGAGCATTTACAGTGGACATTCTACTCAGGAAATCTTAGATTCTGATTTTGAATTCATTTCAGAGATCGGATTACAGGAATTTCTTTCACCATCCAGAGCTAATGGGCTGATGGCCATGACTAAGCAAATCAAATTTTACGCAGTGGCCTACCAGCTGAAATCATAATCGTGACCAGAATTTTAGCATATCGTTTTTCTGCATTTGGAGATGTTGCCATGACGGTTCCTGTTTTTAAGGAATTTTTAGAGCAAAATCCAGATGTGGAGATTGTCATGGTTTCCAGAAAGAACTTTGAAGCCTTGTTTGCGGGGATTCCTAATGTTATATTTAAGGGAATTAATGTGGATGATTATAAAGGCTTTTTTGGGCTGAGAAGGCTGGGAG
>NZ_MAYF01000105.1 GCF_001684955.1 Chryseobacterium contaminans
TATATGCATTGGCAGAACATCAATCTGAACTTAAAAGTCTTGACGAAAAAGACAATACAGACCTTCAAAAATATTTCAATGATCTGTATGATCTGACAAAATTTTATAAAGGTTCTATTATTCAGCTTTAAGATAAACAACGAAACTTTATTTTTATTTTTAATTCATTTAAATCCAATCCATTATTCAAAATCGGGTATTTCGGCTTTATACAAAACAGGCAGATATTGCAATTCAGTAAAAAGATTTTTTACGAACCTATGTAATATTCTCTTCTACCCTTTGCTTAATGAAGAACAACAAAAAATCTATGAACAACAATACATTCAATAACCCCATCAGCATACGAAAAGGAAATTTACAGGATCTTTCGGAAATGCTTATTCTTTTTCAGGATACCATTACAATGGTTTGTAAAGGAGATTACAATCCCAATCAGATTGAAGCCTGGAAGTCCGGTGCGGACAATAAAGAAAGGTGGCTGGATGTGATGAAGGAACAATACATTTTAATTGCTGAATCTGAGAATAAAATGGTTGGTTTCTGTACCCTTGCTCAGGGAAATTATATTGATCTTTTGTTCGTCCACAAAGACTATCAGCAACATGGAATTGCTTCCCAGCTCTACAACATGGCTGAAAAAGAAGCAGTACAACAACAGCAAAAGTTCTTAACTGCTGATGTAAGCATAACAGCAAAACCTTTTTTCGAAAGTATGGGTTTTAAGGTCATCCAGGAACAAATAGTAAATGTAAAAGGAATTGATCTCATCAATTATAAGATGGAAAAACGCCTCTAACATGATAAAAAACATATAAAGCGATTTTAACAGATTGTGGCACAGAATTAGCTTAGGAAATGGCAAGTAAAATTGTTTTGAACCATTATTTTAGACCATTAAGATTCGTAAATGGTTAAGTTTTTTCTAAAAAAACAAATCTTGTTATAACCAATTACACTACATCTTAATGGTTTAAATATTGGAACTTCAGGAAATTCCTGTTATATTTACAATATTAATGAAACACTTGAACAGCATATTACGTCTTCCATTCTTCAGTGAATATTATACTCCGAATTATCGTTCGGGAAGACTTTCTATAGCTGTAATCTAAATTAAATAATCTACTTAACATATAGAGCCCGGACAGTACTGTCCGGGCTTTTTCATTTAAAACTATTACAACATGATTGATACATTACAAGAAAATGTCTCTATTATCCTTCCGGAAAACGGATTGGAAGAGAAATTAAAACAAGCTAAAGAAGAAAACAGAAAACTTTCTATCAAACTGGGTTTTGATCCAACAGCTCCTGATTTGCACCTTGGACACGCTGTTGTTCTTAAAAAACTGAAACAGTTTCAGGATCTGGGACATCAGATTATTATTGTAGTAGGGAGCTTCACCGCAAGAATTGGTGACCCTACCGGAAAAAACAAAGCCAGAAAAGCATTAAGCGCTGAGGATGTTACTCATAATGCACAAACTTATATCAATCAGCTTTCAAAGATTATTAATGTTGAAAAAACAAAGATTGTTTTCAACTCAGATTGGCTTGATGCATTGAATTTCTCAGAGGTTATTCAACTGTTATCAAAAGTTACGGTAGCTCAGCTGATGCACAGAAATGACTTTAATAAACGGTTTACAGAAAACACCCCAATTGCCATGCATGAGCTGGTATACCCTATCCTGCAAGGTTTTGATTCCGTAAAAATTGAATGCGATATCGAAATGGGCGGAACCGATCAGCTCTTTAATTGTACCATGGGAAGACAATTGCAGGAAGTCCATCAGATGCCTGCCCAAATTGTGATGTGTATGCCTTTGTTGAAAGGTCTTGACGGAAAAGAGAAAATGAGCAAATCCTTAAACAATATCATCGGATTAACTGATGAGCCCAATGAAATGTTTGGAAAAACCATGTCTATCCCAGATGCATTAATTGAAGAGTTCATTGATCTTACAACAGATTTTTCAATGGAAGAGAAAATGAGTTTAAAATCAAAAATGGAAAATGGTGAGAATCCAATGAACATCAAAAAGCTGATTGCTAAAAATATCATCAGCCAATACCACAATGCTGAAGCAGCCGAAAATGCAGAACTTTTCTTCAATAATCAGTTTCAGAATAAGGATTTTGAAAAGAAAAGCTTTGAGCCTGTCTCTATCAATTCCTTGAACCATCTTCAACATAAAACTTCAGTTCTTGAGCTTTGTCATCAGTTAAAAAAAGACCTCAGCAAATCTGCTGTGAGAAGATTAATCCAAAGTGGTGGAGTTCAAATTGATACCATTAAAATGATGGAACCTGATGAAGAAATTATACTTGTAAAAGAGACTAAAATAAAAATCGGCAAAAGAAACTTTTTTGAACTGATGTAAAAAAGAGTTTGAATGCCGGGAAAACAAAAACCTGAACTTCATAAAGCTTCCGGCATTCTCCTCTTCTCCCAATCCAATTAAATCAATATCTTCGCCACAGAAACAAAAAGTAATGACGCAGGCCGAAATCCTTACCTTGATTGATGAAGAATTGTTCACTGATAATATTAAAACAGAAGTCAGGGAGCAAAAGATTACCTGGACAGATCATTCAGGCACTGAAAATTATGTATCTCCACATCAGACAGCCGTTAATAGCAATGGTATTATAGCATGGTGGCAATGTAATGAGGTTGGAAAAGAAGAGGTCAGAATCAGATTAAAAGAAAAGAAAGTACTCACCTGGAAACCTCCTGTCAATACTTTGGAACAGCCCATTTTCCGGGATGGAATTTTATATTTCTATGAAAATCATCTCATTATTAAGTACAAGGATAACCATTATCAAAGGCTCTTTATTTTTAATATCAAAACATTAAAAGAGGAAGAAATCCTTATCAATGCCCTTACCATCCAGGTAAAAATAATAGAAAATGAGTTATTTCTAGGTGGATTTTACCAAGATGAAGAGTTTATAAAAATCACCATGCATCCGGATCATTTTGAAAAAGAAAATATTGATGAAGCCTATCTTCACCAAAGAAATATTACATTTGATTAGACTTTGTAATCAAGTTATTATCCCAGGCATCTATTAATTTTTTCAGCAAGCAAGGCAAGCTTGGTCTGAAATTCAAACTCAAAAAAAGTTATGAAAACTCCGCTTACTTATCAAAAAGCAACAGAAAATGATATTGATTATCTCCTTGATCTGAGAACAAAGACCATGGTTCCACATTATGCAGAATCTCATCTTCCTACAGACCGGGAAACTACCCTTCAAAGGATTCTCTATCAGTTTGACAAGGCTTATATTATTTTTCTGGACAACCAACCCATCGGACTTTTAAAAATAGATAAGGCAGAGACAAATATTGATATTCTGCAGCTTCAGATTGATCCCAGCCAGCAAGGTAAGGGATTGGGGAGCATAATTCTGACAGATATTTTAAAAGAAGCTTCTGAAACAGGAAAAACAGCTTCTTTAAATGTTTTAAAAACCAATAAAGCACAACATCTTTATTCCAGGTTGGGTTTTAAAATTGCAGGTGAGGATGAGCATTCTTATTTCATGGAATTCTCACCGGTTTAAAAGCTAATAGTGGAGATAAATCTGCTATTATAAATTCCGATTACTATCTGAATATATTATCTCGTAGATTGAGCTGATAAAGCAAATTCTTTTCCCACATATCGCACAGATTTTCACAGATGATTATGCATAAAACCTATGTGGTTAGTGAGATCTGTGAGAGATCTAATTAGTTATTGAGATTGCTTCACTTCGTTCGCAATGACAAACAAGGAATAGAATATCTACAAATGAATCATTGGTTGGCCATGGTCACATAGATCAGCCTTCCACCTTCTTCTGCAGATAATAGTATTTTCTTTCCATCAGTAAGTTCTACCATAGAGCCCGGCAGAATTTCTTTTTGTTCTGTGATATCTTTCATCCCGGATAAACTCTGATTCACCAATACCCATTTGCCCTGATGAAAAGTAAAATAACCTACAGGCATTTTATCCTGCATGGTCAGGTTTTCATTTCTGATCACCTTTCTGGATACATGCCATTTGAATAAATACTGATTATGATAGACCATCAGCCTGTGATTTTCAGGTTTCCAGACCTCATCATCAAACCGGAAATATAAATCCAGAACCGGAAGGGTTCCCTGATGTGGAGTTCCGCAGAAAGGGCATTTCGGATTGCTTGTATTATCAAAAACATACCATTTTTCGGTACAATTGGAATTTTGACAAGGCTGTATCAAATCTACAGTTTTCAGTAAAGCCGTTTCCCATTCGTTGGCAGTGGGACGCCTGATCGGATCATGCAAACCGTCTATAAATGTTTTTCTGAATAAATCTGCAAGATAAGGCCCTGTTACAGTATAAGGAATTTGTTGTGGATCGCCCCAAAAGCTATCCCACTTTCTAAGATGATCTGCCCTCACATTATTGGATGGATCGTTAGGATGTTCTACAAAAAGAGCTTTTTCTCCCATAGATATAATTTCATCCCTTTCAGAATCCAGGTCCCAGATTTTTCCGCCCCGAAGAGGATGTCTTCTCAACAGATACATATAAATCAGAACTCCAAGAGCATGTAAATCAGTTTTTTGATTGGGCAGATGTTTTCCGGGATCATGCAATCCCAAATGCTGGGTTTTTAAAACTTCGGGGGCAATAAAATCAGCTGTTCCGATGACTTCCGGCTGGAATAGTTTTGGAACAACAAGCCCATCAATATCAATAATACAGGCAGATTTGGTTACCGGATCTACCAGAATATTATTGTACGACAAATCTGAATGGGCTAATCCCATCTGATGAAGTTTTTTTACACCCCGGCTGATATTAATGGCAATCTGAAAATAACTTAACCAATCTCCCAGTTCAGACGGATCCAGCCTTAATGGATACTGCGGGTTTCTAAACATCGGTGCAGTAAACCACTTTCCAACTTTTTCTTCATCCTTAATATTTTCTGAGCCTATATACCCTTTAGAAAAGAAAAATTTCTGATTGTAGATAGGAACAACAATTCCAGTAAGCCTGTCTTTTTCCACAATATCATACGGCCATCTGAAGATTTCATTCAAAAAATATTCTGCAGCATTACCATTCTGAATATTTTGCAGATAGGTAGAAACAATTCTCATAATTCTTTCCTTCTGCCCTTCATCCAGCGGATTCCTGTAAAAAGCAACTACATACTCTCGGCCCGGCGAAAAGTAAACATCTTTTACCCCGCCCTGAATTGGTTTTTCATCTACATATTCATAGGATTTGGCTGCGTCCAGAACGGAAGCAACCCTAATGGTCTTTTTCATATTGAATTAATAAATTATGGCCAGTGTACGGTCGTCATGGTTTCCCCTGCTCCAGAAATCTGTCCAATGGAGAAGTTGCTGAGCAATTTCATTATCATTGAGAAAATCTACTTTGGCAAGATCATCATTATTTCCATTAAGATCATCAAAAAATATTTTCCAGCTTGCTGTATCTTCCAGCTTATTTTCGGTAAGAAATTTAGGATCATAAATCCCGTCTGTCATAAGTACCAGATACGAAAAATCCTCTACACAGGTTATTCCGAAACGGGAAACAATCTGATCATTAAAAATTTCCTTCATGGTAATAAAACGGGTGCCACCACTGAACTCCCCAACATCCATTGTATTCAAAAGTTCTACCCTGAAAAAATCAGTGTGGATAAGATTAATTGGGCAGTCTCCCACTCCAAAACTCAGGATAATATATCCAAAACTGAATTTTTTGACCAAAGCAAAGATTAAGGTCGCATGCAGATCATTGATGGAAAAATTATTTTCTGAAGCCGTTTTCTCCAATCTATGATGAACATATAAAACACTTTCATATAAACGTCTTATAACATTTTCTTTAGCTTCTTGTTCTTTATTTCCACCTGCTGTGCTGTAAATGATATTAATATTATTTTCAATTTCATGTAAAACTTCAGAAGAACTGAAAAACTGGTTGACAGAATCCGTTGCCAGCCTTGAACCTTCTCTTGCCATCACAGCAGAACCAGCTCCATCCGAAACTGAGATCATATTCCAATCTGCAGGAAGCTTATTCACCGCAAAATCATCTTCTCTGAATTTCCCTTCATGGGCATGAGAACGTC
>NZ_MAYF01000106.1 GCF_001684955.1 Chryseobacterium contaminans
CCGAAACCATGTAATTGTAAGATTTCCTTTTCAGAATAATCCGACAGTTTTTCCAAAGAATCTATTTTTTCTTTCTTCAGGGCTTTTCTAGCAGGTACTGCAATCACTCCAAGAAGAAAATCCTCCTCAAGATCATAGCTGACAGCATACATGGAATTCAAACTCTTTGACATGATAACCAAATTGATCATGGCGACAAAAAATATTTTAATGATTCTCAACATACTTATGGAAATTATTGAGAATAGCATACCAGCCATCTCTCTGCATTTCCACTGAATTTTGTTTCTCCGGATCGAAAATTTCAATCACTTTTGTGGTATTCTCATCAATCTTATCAAAGATCACTTCTACTTTTCGTCCGTCTTCCATGTGATATTTTATAAGTTCGTGAGGGGTTACTTCGTCATATACTCCTTCAAAATCAAAGGCAAAGCTTTTATCTTTTGCTTCCATTTTGTTTTTAAATTTTCCACCTACCTTCAGATCGTTTTCAGAACTGGGACAATGCCAGCTTTCATGGGCAAAATTCCATTTGGTAATGTGTTTGGGATCGTTGAAGTAATTCCATACTTTTTCTACCGGTGCTAAAATGGTAATGTCTATTTTAATTGGGTCCATAGTTTAATTTTTGATTGAATAAAAGAGCTGCCCGAAAAACGGGCGTCTCTTTTTTATAATTAGTTAAATATAAGATTATTTCCCGTATTGTTCATTATAGTTGATCATCCAATGAACACCATATTTATCCTGGAAGCTTCCAAAATAGTCACCCCAAAACTGGTCTTCAATCGGCATTTCTATATTTCCTCCTTCGGAAAGACCTTTGAATAATCTATCGGCTTCTTCTCTTGAATCCGGGAAAATAGACACATAATTATTGTTTCCTACATTCAGCTTCTGTCCAAAGCTTGGAACAATATCGGAAGCCATTAAAAGGTCATTTCCTATAGGCAATGCAATATGCATTACTCTGTTTTTTTCTTCTTCAGAAAGGTTTTCAGTACCGGGAGCATTTCCCATTTTATGAATTTCGCCTGCGAATTCACCTCCAAAAACAGATTTGTAAAAATTGAAAGCTTTTTCAGCTGTACCATCGAAATTTAGGTACGGATTTAATTTTGCCATGATTTTTAATTTTAAAATGTTATGTTTTGTTTAAACACAAATGGCACCAATGGTTTCACAAATGACACGAATGGTAATGTGAAAAAAAATGCAATTAGTGATTATGTTGATTTAAAAATGTTTCTACTTCTTTGACTGTAAAATTGACCAGGTTTTCATTGAGGCTGCCATCGAAATCAGCCATCATATACACTCCATGGGTTGCAGGAAGAATCATTAATTGTGAGCCTTCTACCAATCGCCACATGGCAACGGTATGTTCCGGTTTCATTACGTCCTTATCTCCACTGATGAACAGGGTTGGTGATTGAATGGAACTTAGCACTTCATCATCCCAATCCACAAAGGTTTGCATTCTTTTACTGTCTTTATCAAATAGATTTTCCAGCTTGGAAAAGTCAGGATTAAGGTTTAAAAAATTGATTTTGAAAGGCTCCGGCATAGATTCAAAGGTGGCTTCCGCCATCATTTCAAAGAAGCCATCCATCATTCCTTCTCTTTTATAAAATGCTGAGGCAACCACCAGCTTTTCTACAATTCCCGGATGACGGTGTGCGATCTGCATTACAGTACTTCCACCATTACTGAATCCCCAGAATGAAGCTTTGTGAATAGTAAGTTCTGCCAGAAGTGCCGCCACATCATCAGCATCCTGCTCAAATGTTTCGGGAATATCGCGGTGCTCACTTCGTCCATGATTCTGAAGGTCTATTCCAATGAGTTGAAATTTATCTTCCAATCTGGCAATAACCTCTTTAAAATCATATAAAATAGAAGATCCGCCTCCATGAATTAAAACCAGAGGCTTTCCGGAACCATAGATTTCATAATACAGCTGGATTCCGTTAACGTGTTTATATCCTTTTTCTACCGGGCTCATAGTTAATAGGTAAGGTTTTCATCTACGTCATACTTCATTCCCGGATAGTCTAAAATTCTTCGCATCAAACCGATTTGCCCACTGAGATAGTCTTCACGGCCTATGCACATTCCGACAAAGTTGAGTTTGGTTTCTTTAATAAAAGGAATATTCATCCCTATTTCAAAGATTTCATCAAGCTCTTCGTCTGTTACTTCAAACAGCTTCTGATATACTTTTGCAGAAATATCATGGAAATTTTTCTTTAAATCAGCTAATGTTGGATATTGGTAGCTTTCATCCAATGCTTTCCCCTGGAAAAACAGGTCATTATTAGGGTCCTGCTCCTGGAGTCCTAATACCGCTCCCAAGCCATAGCGCATATTCACAAAGTTTCCTGCCATCCAAACAATGTGATTGGTTTTGTTTTCAATTCTTTTCAATGCATCTTCTTCCGAAATGCCATCCAAAACGTTCACAAAGCTTTGGGTATGCATTCTGTAAGCCGGAATAATGAGCTCTATTTTTTTTGATTTTGGTGTGTTCATTGTTTTATTCTTTTAGTTAGAAACTAGATATTTTGAGTTTTCCAACAGTCTTATCATTGATTTTGCTCTCTCGCTGATTTTGCAGATTAAGCAGACTTTAAACGTTTATTTTATGGCTCCGGGTTTTCCCAGAAGCCGACGAATATATCCCAATTGTCCACTGTGATAATTCTCGTGGAAACAAAGCGTTGCGATATCGTTAATCTGTTCTGAACGGAAGTGCTCAAGGTTTGCTAATTTTTTATCCAGGTTTTCCTGGGATTGTTTCAGGTATGACTTCAATTCTTCAAAATTGACAAACTCATCTTTTCTTTCTAAAGCAATAGCTCCCCTGTTATATCCTGAAAATACTTCTCCATCCCAGACAGGCTCTTCGCCCAAAATATTAAGCAAGCCATTTCTTACATAGATAAGATGCCCTAAGACCCAATTCATACAGTTGGCTTCACCATTAGGAAAAATCATTGATTCCTCATGAGTAATCCCTTCTATGTTGATAAGTATCACTTTATAGGTTACACCTACCTGATGCTTCACCAATTCTATCTCATTTGATTTTGTTTCCATATCTCAGTGATATTTTGATTAAACTATTCTGTAGGCAATTTAGAAAGATCTGCATGCATTACTTCCCACTGATGTCCGTTTAAATCAGCAAAGGCACTTTGATACATCCATCCGTGGTCCATAGGTTCACTGTATTGGGATCCACCATTCTCTATGGCAGTTTTAACGATCCAATCTACTTCTTCACGGCTGTCAACACCAATGGCAAGAAGTACCTGAGTGGTATCTCCTTTGGCAAAAGGTCTGTTGGTAAAGGTCTGGAAAAATTCTTCTTTAAGAAACATGGTGTAGATATGATCTTCTTTCATCACTACACACACTGCTTTATCATCCGAAAACTGCTCGTCAATAGAAAAGCCAAGCGTTGTCCAGAATTCTCTGGTTTTTTGTACGTCTTTTACAGGTAAATTGACATAGATTTGATTGATTTTCATTTTTTATAATTTTGGTGTTAAACTTTTAACCAAAATTACCAAGGCCTAATGAAAATCTACTTGTCATAGGGCAAGATTTAAATTTTCTTGGGATGGGAGACCAATTCTTTACGGATTCTGCTCAGAGAAGTGTCTGTTACTCCAAGGTAAGAGGCAATCTGTTTTAATGGGGCAAACTGTATAACTTTGGATTTCTGCCCCAACAGGTTCAGGTATCTTCTGGTAGCTGATAGGGTGAACATTTCTACGGATCTTTGCTTATAATCGAAAAGCTCCTTAGACATCCATGCTCTTCCCCATTCTCTTAGGTTGGGAATTTTGTGGAATAGCTCCTGAAAAGTATCGTAATCCAATTTCCAGCATTCGCAATCTGTGATACAAACAATATTTTCCTGTGTTGGAATCCTTTGAAACATGGATAAGACCTCAATAATCACTTCATTTTCTACGAAAAAATGGGTGGTTACTTCATTTCCATTAAAATCATTGACAAACGAGCGGGCCAGGCCGGTGTCCAAAATATAATATTCATTGGCCATCTTGCCTTCCTCAAGAATAAAATCACCTTTCTGAAAAGACTTTTTTTCGTGAGCCTGAAATATTTCATCAAGTTCTTCCTGAAGAAAAAAAGGAAAATCATAGCATATTTCAAGGGATTTGTGAGTCATTTGGTCAATTTTTTTAAGACTTTAAAAATAAAATTTTTAATTGAATTAATCGCAATTATTATTAAACAAAATACTTTAATTACGAACAGATACCATATATATCATTGAATTGATGATCACTTAACAAAAAGAGACAATTAAACAGAGATTTGATTAAGGAGTAGACCACCCCGTCAAATCATAGATTTGACACCTCTCCGGTGGAGGGAAATGGTTATACGGATGTTTGTCGTTATTGTAACGGGAATTAAGACTTAGGAAAATGGGTAACTTAACTTTATTTAAAATAAAGAGAGCTGAATAGGTTTAGGTGGCGTGGGCTTTTGAGCGTCACCCATTACTGTTTTTCCTCCAAAACGCCATGAGTTCTGACGTTCTTCTTCAATGACTTCCTGAACATCAAAATCCGGGGTAAAATCCTTTTCAGCTTTGGTAACAATTTCATGAAGTTTATTTAAGGTATTCAGCTTATCTGAATTTCCCAATTTTGATTTTTCAATTCCTTTTCTGAGAATACTGATGCTTTCATCGTATACATTTACCGGAACCGGGAATGGATGCCCGTCTTTTCCTCCATGAGCAAAGGAAAATCTGGCAGGATCGGTAAATCTTGATGGTGTTCCATGAATAACCTCACTTACCAGCGCGAGAGACTGCATGGTTCTTGGCCCTACTCCCTCCAGCATCAGTAAATCTTCAAAATTCTGAGGCTGCTGTTCACGGGTGATGTACAAAAGTGCCCCCAGACGTTTAAGATCTACATCAGACGCCTGCACGTCATGATGGGCAGGCAGTATTAATCGTGAAAAATCTTTCATCACGTCTATAGAATCTGTGTGTGAAATATCCAGAATACCTTTTCTGTTTCCTGCGGCCTCGGAATCAGTAAGATTGAGAATACGTCCTCTTGAAATCCCGTTAATTCCGGTATGTGGTTCTTCTACAAATGATGTTATATTTTCAGAATGCCAGTGGTAACGCCTTGCGGTTCCATCAGAATCGTGCATTCCCTGTTGAATGACACTCCAATTTCCGTTGTCTGACAGAATAAAATTGTGCAGGTATAACTGATATCCATCCTGAATGGCTGTATTATCAACCTTAGCAGAGAGTTTACTGGCTCTTACCAGGTCATTTCCATTCAGTCCTGTTTTTTCTGCAATCTGAATGAGTTCTGATGGTGTTTCCCTGGAAAATTTCCCTTTTCCGCCACAAATATAAAGCCCTAATGACTGGGAATTAGGATTAATGGAACGTTTCAAAGCCCCCATTACTGAAGTAGTTATTCCTGAAGAATGCCAGTCCATGCCCATCACCGCTCCAAAACTTTGAAACCAAAACGGATCAGCCAGTCTGCGAAGCACCTCATCTTTACCATAATCAGTCAGGATGGCTTCAACAATAGAAAGCCCAAGAACAGACATCCGTTCATACAGCCATGGCGGCACTTTGCCATAGTGAAGGGGTAAATCTGCAGTTCCTGAACGTTTCATTTTTCAATTTTGGAAAAACAAAGTTAGGCTTAATATTCCAAATGGATACTGATCTGAGTCAATAAAAATATGCCTCGAAAATTGGTCGCGAATTCTTTAACTATCTTTTTCTAATAAGTTATTCATGCGAATGAAAGACTAAAGTTCCATGCTTTTCATCATCAAACTTTTCATTGAAAATAATTTTATTTCCAAACGGATCATAGACTGTGAAAGAAACCGCGTCATAGAACGTTTTTTCAAGTCCGGGACGGTTGTACTTATAGTTTTTATCAATAAGTTCTTTATGGTATTCCGCAACGCCTTCACCTCAAATGAAAATACGGCTTCCGGGACTTGCATCTCCATGATGTTCACTTAAATGAAGGATGATATTTCCTTTTTTCACTTCTAAATAAGCAGGCATATTTTCTTCAAAACGGTGTTCCCAGACGATTTCA
>NZ_MAYF01000107.1 GCF_001684955.1 Chryseobacterium contaminans
TTACTGTAATAGGATATGCTTGTGCTTTTTATTTTTTAAGCCTGAGCCTTCGTCAGATTCCTGTTGGGATTACCTACGCAATCTGGTCCGGGGTAGGAATTGTTTTCATCACCATAATCGGAGTAGTAGCATTCAAGCAGGTTCCGGATCTGCCTGCTGTTATCGGGATCGCACTCATCATTATTGGAGTGATCGTAATTAATGTATTTTCAAAAATGGGAACTCATTAATATTGGGTGAAAGTATGTAACACAATTCATAAATTATGATTCCTCATTTTAACTTTTTTATATCAGATTGAAAAAACTGAAAGAGAAAAATCTGGTCATAGAAAATCTCCAGACTATTTTCAATAATAAAGTCAGTATAGTGAGTTGTATGGGCTACATTGTCTTCTTCCACAAATACAAACCAAAGTTCAGAGAGTTGATGTCTTCTTTTAAACTCCTCGGATGTATTACAGTCTATAAAAGATGAATGTTTCATGTCATGGAATAGAATCCCTTTCTTCTCTCCATTTTGTTCTATAGTATTGATAGGATGTTGAATGTAGTCAAGGATTTTAATTTCCGGATCAAGGCATTTTGTGAATTGATGAAGGTCGATAACCTGTATTATCTTTTCCTCTTGCTGGGATTCCGTCATAAAAAAACATTCTGATGAGATTTCTTTGGTTAATTCCTGAAAAACAACTAATTCCATATACATTGATTAAACGCTGCAAAGTAAAGCAGAATAGGACTGCAAAAATCTGTTTTTATACAAAACGGCCATTATTTTATACAAAATCTGATGATGAACCGAAGGTATAATTGGTATAATAAAACATGGGTTTCGTATAATAGTATAGGTATAAGCTGAGGGATTACTTATTTTTGTACTGTTATATGAATCCAGGAATATGAAATACAGGTTATGGCAATTTAAAGAAACCCTTGCAATGGACTTCCTGGTGGAAGAACGTTATAAATATGCCAGACATCTGTTGTTTCTGATCTCTTTTTTCTTTTGGCTTTACAGTGCAAGGTTTTGGCAGTCATTCTCAGGAATACATCAGTGGTATGTACTGCTTTTCGTATATACCATACTGATCACAATGATATATATAAATATTTATATCCTGGTTCCGAAGCTCTTCTTTACAACAAGATATATTGCTTATCTGGCACTTCTTATTATCATGGGAGTAATAGGGATTAATATTATAGGATTTGGCTTCAGATCGGTTTTTGCAGATTTCAGGGTTGGAAATATTCCCAGGGAAACTGAAAAAGGAAGTGTTTATGAAGGAGTACTGATGTGTATTCCGATTATTTTTACCACTACCACAGTGAAGCTGTTACAGAAATGGATTAAGGATAATCAAAGGATCAATGAGCTAAGTAATCTGACTATGCAAATGGAACTGAACGAGCTTAGAAACCAGATCAATCCTCATTTTCTGTTCAATATGCTGAATAATGTAAAAGCACTGATCAGAACAGATCCTGCAAAAGCTTCAGTAGTAATTGTCAAGCTTTCGGAGTTGCTCAGATACCAGTTGTATGAAAACAGCGCAGAGAAGACGTTGTTAACTTCGGAAATTGATTTTCTGTCCAATTTTTTAAATCTTGAAAAAATAAGAAGGGAAAATTTTACCTTTGATATTGAGACTGAAGGTGAGAACAGGACGTTTAATACAACCTTTATTCCTCCCAATCTTTTTACCACTTTTGTAGAAAATGCGGTAAAGCATAGTGTGGATATTAATGGCAAAGAATCACACGTGAAAATAAATATCAGTATTGAAGATCAAAACCTATATTTTAAATGTGTCAATTCCCGGGATCCTGATTATATTATTTCAGATAAGAAAAATAGCGGACTTGGTCTGGCCAATATTAACAGAAGGCTAGAACTTCTTTATCAGGATACTTTTGACTTGAAAATAACTTCGGAACCTAAAGAATATACTGTCCATTTAAAAATTCCTGTATGATGAATTGTATTATAGTAGATGATGAACCTTTAGCAAGAGCCGAAATGCGTTCGCTGATTAACGAAACGTCAAAGATTGATATTTTGGGTGAATTTTCCAACGCTCCTTCCGCATTGGATTTTCTGAAAGATAATGATGTAGATCTTATTTTCCTTGATATTGAAATGCCTATGGTGACAGGGCTGCAATTTGCAGAGATGCTTCCCAAAAGATCACTTATTATCTTTACTACTGCCTATTCTCAATATGCTTTAAAAAGCTATGAGCTGGAAGCTGTAGACTATCTTTTAAAACCCATTGATCCGCAGAGACTTGAAAAAGCAATTAATAAAGCCATATTATACACTGAGCTTTTATCTAGTAATACCATAAAGAATACAGTAGAATCAAATACAGCTGATTTTTTATTTATCAAAGCAGACCGACGATTTTATAAGATCAGTTTTACAGACATAAAATTTATAGAAGGGTTGAAAGATTATGTGGTGATACACACCAGGCAGCAAAAGCTCATTACTGCAATGAATCTGAAAACAATTCATCAGAAAGTTTCAGAGGAAAAATTCATCCGTGTCAGTAAATCGTATGTGGTGAATGCAGATTATATTGATTCATTTGATAACCATAATATATACATTGAAGAAGCAGAAATTCCTATCGGAGAAGTATATAAGGCTGATTTTTTCACAAAATATGCAGGCGGACTTTTGGGGGCAGACTGATTTTAATGAGTAATGAATGATGAATAATGAATGATGAATAATGAATGATATAGCTGTTAAATATCTATTATCCATAGGTCTATCAACATCAATAGGAGCGGGCTTTAGCCCGCTCAAATAAAATAAATAATAATTCATCCGGCTTTAGCCGAAATTTATATCTATTACGCTTTTCAAAAGATAGATTTCAATACATTTTCTGGTCTTTTTCACAGTAAAAACTCCTTCTTTTTCCGGTTCCTGTCTTTTTCTTAACCAATTTTTGTCCACAGACCGGACATACGGATTTTGTGTGTACCAGCCAATGCTTCTTTAATGTAAATTCTCTTTTCCATTTCAGGAAATCAAAACTGTAATTTCTGGCTTCAGCAATAAGTTCTTTCCTTTTTTTGGCCGGAAGATTGCCCAACAGGCTTTCCGGCTGAACACCAATTCTGAAAAGAACCTCATTTTTAATGATATTGCCTACTCCGGAAAATATATTCTGATCCATTAAAGCATCACATACCATCATTTTCGGGTTGGCCTTCAGTTTGTTTTCTGCTTTTTTGGGATTCCAGATATCGCTCATAACATCTGCTTCCCAATCAATGGCAGAAAGGAATTCCAGTTCAACCGGCTTTACGGAACAGGTATAAAAATATAAGGCTCCATTTGAGAAAACAAGGGCTAAACGTAAGCTTTTGTCTGGTTTTGTCTGTTCATCAATACTGTAAGAACCAAACATCAGCAAATGAATACGGATGGCTGTTTTTTCAAATACCAGATAAGTTTGCTTTCCAAAAGTACGGATCTCACGAAGTGTTTGACTAATATATATTTCCTTATCAAATTTTGCATTACCTGACGCGTCTGTTACTGTATGACCAACAAACTTCTGCAGGTTTTCTTTCATTAAAATAATAGATGGACCTTCAGGCATAACGTTATTTTTCAATACCTGTTCACATATTATTCCGCTCTTGGGGAATTCCTATACTGCATTTAAAAATATAGATTCTTACAGAATAATCAAGTTTACTGATTTCTGAGTTTTTGTGTCCCACAAAACGAATCACAGAACCTGTTCCGTTGTGGAATAACCCTTCCTGAAGCTCAATTTCAGTTTCCTGAAGCTCTATGATGGAATAGCCGGGGAAATCTGCTTTAATTTCTTCTATGGAAAATAAAGATTCAATATCCTTTGGCCCGCCTACCTTTTCATTCTTTGCAATATATTCAAGATGTTTTTTACTGAAAGCTTCGAAAATAATAAACCCACCCTTACGAAGATACTGATCCAGCATTTGATGGATTGAGGATTTAATGTCTCCCGGAAAGTGAGCATAGATAAGCGCAATCACATCAAATTGTTCTTTGTGATAATCCAATGTTTGCAGTTCACCAACCTGGTAATCGATGGTTACTCCATTTTGCTCTGCAAGTTGCAGTGCTTTTTGTCTGCCTTGTTCACTGATATCGAAAGCTGAAACCTGCCATCCTTGTGTTACTGCAAAAACTGCATTTCGGCCTTCTCCTTCCGCAGGGAAAAGTATTTTGCCCGGCTGTAATTGGCTAAGTTGTTCTCTCAGGTAATTATTGGGTTCTGTTCCATACGCAAACTTTTTGCTGCTGTACCTTTCATCCCATCTGCTGAGCCATGTGTTGTCCGTCATTATATAAAAATTTAAAATTAACATGCAGAAGAAATTATAAGTATTCTTCAGTTGTATTAGTTGCATCAAATGTAGAATATTTCTTCAAGCTTTCCGATCCCTAAAAAACGTTTACTATAATAGATTTTTTGAATGACAGATCTGTTTAATAAATATTTAAATACTATTCCATAAAATTAAAATTTGGAGTAATTTTGAAAAATGATGAATTTAAACCAGATTTTCACCAATCAACGTACAGGAAATAATCCGCATACTAAGGCTTCAAGAACTGATTTTCAAAGGGATTTCGATAGGATCATCTTCTCTTCTGCATTCAGAAGACTACAGAATAAGACCCAGGTTTTTCCTCTTCCCGGAAGTGTTTTTGTGCACAACAGGCTCACGCATTCTCTGGAAGTGTCATCTGTGGGAAGAAGTTTAGGAAGTATTATTGGTGAATTCATTGCTGAGGACTATAAAAACGAGCTTACTGAAGATTCAAAGAATTTTTATCTCTATAATTTAGGAAATGTAATTGCAGCAGCATGCCTTTGTCATGATGTAGGAAATCCGGCTTTCGGGCATTCGGGTGAAGACGCTATTGCAAGCTATTTTGAAAGAAACGAAAAAGACCTGAAAACCAAGTTCAATGAAAAAGAATGGGCCGATCTGGTTAATTTTGAAGGAAATGCCAATGCCATCAGAGTACTTGCCCAACAGCAGCAGGGAAAAGATGCCGGAGGAATTCAGCTTACTTTTTCTACCTTGGCAAGTATTGCAAAATATCCGTGTGAAGCTGTAGCCAAGAAAAAAGGAATCATTCACCGTAAAAAATTCGGTTTTTTCCAGAATGAAAAAGATATTTTCCTTGAAATTGCTAAAGGAACTCAACTTATTTCAGAATGTGAAGAACCTCATATCTTCAAAAGACATCCTTTTGTATGGCTGGTAGAAGCAGCTGATGATATCTGCTACAACATTATTGATATGGAAGATGCCCACAGACTGGGAATTGTATCTACTTCCGACTGTGAAAACCTTTTCTTTGAACTGGTAAAATCAGAAAGCAACGATGTTGATAAAGTAAAAAATAAACTGGTTTCCATTTCCAACGAAAATGAGAAGATCTCTTATTTAAGAGCAAAAGCCATCAATGCTTTGATTAATAAATCCCTTGAAATTTACAAACAGAATTTCAATACTATTCTACAGGGAAATCTAGACAAAGGGCTTCTGGATATTTATAAATCAGAAAACAGTGCATTACAGGACATAGAATCATTCTCTATTGAAAAAATTTATAACCATAAAGCAGTTGTGGAAATTGAGAATGCTGGTTATAACGTAATGTATGAATTATTGGATCATTTTATTCCATCTATTCTGAAGCCGGAAGACGAGAGAAAATCTTATGATAAAAAGGCATTAAAGCTACTTCCAAGACAGTTTGTTTACGAAAACGGAACAGATTACCAGAAAGTCTTGGGAATTATAGATTTCGTTTCCGGAATGACAGATAATTATGCTACAGACCTTTATAGGAAAATTAAAGGAATTGATATTGGAATGACGGTATAGTTCTATAAGTTTTTTAAGGCCGGAATCTGGAAGAAAGGATGTTGGAAGTTTCTTTTTACATTTCATAACTTCCAGCTATCGGCCTCTAACATCCTTTCCTATAAGTCTTCCCTGTTTTAAATATTATTTCTATCTTTAAGAATCAATATTTAAAAACTAAACTATGGGTATTTTTCTGGCACCCGTTATTATTTTCGGGCTTATTAT
>NZ_MAYF01000108.1 GCF_001684955.1 Chryseobacterium contaminans
TTTTTTAGTATAAAAAATAAAACCGCTCTGAAAAGAGCGGTATACTTTTTAATTTTTAATGGAGCTGCTGATTAGCAAGTAGAACCACACTCTAATAATTTGATGTGGATTACACCATTAACTACACACTGTGTTTGGCATAAAGCGTTTCCAACAACGGTACCTACACCGCCGATAACACCACCTACTGTAGAACCTACACCGCCAACAACACCGCCAACGATAGTACCTACTCCTCCGATAACGCCACCAACAACGCCACCTAGACCACCGATTAATCCTCCGATTGGATCAAGTAATCCTTCTCCTGAAATAGATTTTAGTTCGTTTCTGTCTAGTTTTTTGAAATTTTTCATGATTAAAATTTTATATGATTAATACATCACAAATATATGATAAATAATAATAAACTCATATTATTTTGAATAAAATAATTAAACAATTTTATTATTTAATATTTTGTTAATATAAATGTTTAATATTGTGAATGTCGTTTTTGTGTTGTATCTGGTTGATTTACTAAATTTTAAAAAGCATATTTCAAATTTTAAATATTGGAGTTAATATTTTTAATCACAATGAATTTTTTTATGATTAATATTTAAAATTTATTAAAATGAGGTTATGAGAAGTAAAAATGAAGGATGAAACAGAAAAAAGATGCTTTTTTGTTCCATTTTATTAGCCTTAGTTAATAAATGATAAATTCTCTAAATTTTATGGTAAAAGCTGCCTCTATTATTGATAACAGCAGGCAAAATTCGTATTTTTGCAGACATACTTCTATCAATGCCAATTTTTTCAAATAATATACGCTCTCTGAGAGCCAAGAGAAAGCTTTCTCAACAAAATGTAGCAGATGACCTTATGATCTCCAGGGTGAGATATTCTAAATATGAAAACGGAATTTCAGAACCTCCTATTGAGCTTCTTATCAAGATTTCAAAATATTTTCATGTGAGTATCGATCTTTTATTGTCTGTAGATCTTCAGAAATATTCAACAGAAGATATGCTGAAGCTCCCGGATAACAGAATTGTTCTTCCGGTAGCAGTGGATGATCTTGGAAATGATACTATTGAAATCATTCCACAGAAAGCATCCATGGGATATCTGGAGGGATACAGCGATGTGGGATATATTGAAAGTCTTCAGCGTATTGCCCTGCCCTTTTTAAATAATGGGAAATATAGGGCATTTCCGGCAGACGGAGATTCTATGCCGCCTTTCAGAAATGGCTCATACATTGTAGGAAAATATGTAGAGGGAGTGAACGAGCTGAAGTCTGGAAAGACTTATGTTTTCATTACGCAGAATGATGGGATTACCTATAAACGTTTTAAAGAACATAAAGGAAATGCCATTTGTGTAAGTGCAGATAATTCTTTCTATGAGCCGTATGATATTCCGCTTGAGGATATTGTAGAGATCTGGCAGTATGCTTCAGGAATTTTCCCCGAAGATTTTGAACCTGGAGATTATGAAAGTTATAATTTCAAGGAAATGTTCCGAGAATTAAGACAAGATATCAAAGAATTGGATAAAAAGGTGTCTACGCGCCGTAGAAAATCGTCAAAATAAGCATAGCAATTTGCAGGATATAATAAACAGGCTCTTCAATTATTTTGGAGAGCCTGTTTTAAAACCAACTAAAAATACAAAATATGATATGAAGAATACTGTTCAAAATAAGTTGAAGAATTCTACTGCTACTTTCTTAGTGTTTATGGTTTTTAAAATTGATAAGATGTGCTGTAATAAGTCCGGCTGCTCCTGCATAAATTAAGGGCAGATGTATTTCAAATATAAAGTCTGCAGCAATGGAAACAGTGATAAGACCAATGGATATCCAAAATAAAAACTTAAGCCTGCGGCTAGTAATTTGTTTCGTCACTCTGTAAACTACCAAGGTTCCAATGGCAAGAAATGCAAGGTCAATATAAGGATTATGAGATATTCCTATGGGAATAACAAGCAATAAAGGAAAGACAATACAGTGAATCAGGCATAAAGCTGCCGCTGAGATTCCTACGGCATCAAGAATTTTAGACTTCATAAAGATCGGGATTTAAATTTCTTATTGTAACTTTGTTGCAAATGTAAATATAAAAATTTAAATAAAGCAACTTTGTTGCATTAAAATATGAAACAGATCAGAAATACCCATGCCAAAACTGAAATTTTAAATCTCATTAATGATTCTGAAGTAGCCTTAAGTCACTCGGATATTCAGAAGAGATTAGGTGATCTTTGTAATAGGGTTACCATTTACAGAGTTTTGGAAAGACTTGAAAATGAAGGGGCAATCCATAGAGTTGTGAATGTGGACGGTGTTGTCAATTTTGCAAAATGTATAGGAAAATGTACACATGAACAACATTTTCATAATCATGTTCATTTTAATTGTAAAAAATGTCATTCCGTTACCTGTATTGAGAATGTAATCCCGGAAATTAGTTTGCCTGATCATTTTATTGCTGAGGAATATAATTTTATCATCAGTGGAATTTGTCCGAAATGCAATGCTTAGGTTTTAATGATCTTTTTGATAGTAAATGCCCTTAATATATAAGTGATTGCTACTCTTTAAAATAAAAAAACTCCCTAAACATTTTTAAGGAGTTTTTATTTTTTTGGGATATCTGCTATAAAGGAGAGATATATACTTCTATTTTAGTTCCGTCATAATTGAAGGTACCATCGGAATTGATTTTTCCTAGAACCCATTTCATATCTACCGGAACAGACCATGCTGAGCCTAACGCAAACCCATTGACCGATCTGATTTCATTCCCGTTTCCTGTTGTAACTGCTGAATGGAACCAGGTCTTATCAATAAGCCTATAGAAACCGATTGCTTTTCCTTTAGGTATAGGAGAATAGCCATCCCATTTTTTTCCTCCGGAATAGTTGAACGTTTCTAACCATTTTTGACCTGCTGAACCCGCTAATTGATCTGGACTGATCTTAGCTCCTCTCATATAAAGAGTATAAGCAACCACATCATGGCATACTCCGCTGCTGTACTTTGAAATATTTTCTGCGCCTGAAAGAACGGCATGCGCTACAGGTGCCCTTTCAGATAAAGATAACTGAGCCTTCCTGGCTCCTTCTGGTGTTACTGACATATTAATACTGTTTGTTTGGTTCCCGTAAAGATAGTCATTTTTAAATTAATTGAAAATGAATGGATTATAAGAAAAGCTGAAAAGGAGGTTTAATGGTTTTCGATGTTTTAACCTAGCCAATAATTTTGTAACTTTTTATGTAAATATCTGACATATTGTATATTAAAACTTAATAATATAAACAGCAATCATGAGGTATCCAATTATATCAGCTCTTACTTTATTATTTTCATTTATAGTGTTTGGACAGGATCAAAAGGCCGGAAACAGATATAATGAAGCCAGGGAAATTATCAGAGATCTGGATTCTATAGTTGCTCCTAATGGAATTCAGGAAAGGTATAAAGCAACTATTGGTGGTGCTAAACAATGGGTATATGTTCGCGGGCAGAATAAAGAAAACCCTGTGATTTTATTTGTACATGGTGGTCCGGCCTCTCCTATTGCTCCGGTGATGTGGATGTTTCAAAGGCCCATTGAAGAATATTTTACAGTAGTGAACTATGACCAGAGAGCGTCCGGTAAAACGTATAATGCCAATGATACTCTTAGTTTAAAAAACACTATTAATATCAATCAATATGTAGATGATGCCATTCAGCTTGCTGAATTAATTAAAGAAAAATATAAGAAGAAAAAAGTTCTTCTCATAGGACACAGCTGGGGAACAATTATCTCTATGAAAGCTGCTTTGAAAAGGCCAGATCTGTTTTATGCCTATGTAGGAATCGGACAGATTATCAATACCAGAGATAATGAGCGGCTAAGTGCTGATTTTGCTGTTAAAGAAGCTACCCGACTGAAAAATGATACCGCTCTGAAGGAGCTTGCTTCCATAGCGCCTTACCCGGGAAATACCCCAATTACGAGGGAGAGGATCATTATTGCGAGAAAATGGCCTCAATATTATGGTGGTCTAACAGCTTACAGAAACAATTCCAGGTATTTCTTTCAAGCTCCGTTGCTGGCACCGGAATATTCCTATAATGATGCGGAAGCTATCGGAAAAGGAAGTTTGTTCACTCTTTCAAAGGTACTTCCTGAGTTTCTTGACACAGATTTTAAGAATGTTAAAGAATTTCCTATCCCAGTATTTATGTTTATGGGAAGACATGATTATACTACTCCATCAGAACCTACAGCTCAATGGCTTAAGAATATAAAAGCTCCTTTTAAAAAGGGAATATGGTTTGAAAATTCAGCCCATCTGATTCCTTTTGAAGAACCGGGAAAAATGCTGGTTACTTTATTGAATGATGTTCAGCCTGTCTGTAAATAACAGGAATTTTACACTTTCAGCTGAAAAAGCCCCATGGTAGCATTATGATAATGATCCGGGCGGCCCTCAGTATCAGTCATTTTCTTATCTCCAAGATAGGTAAATCCACATTTTACATAGTAATCTGTTAACTTCTGATTTCCAGCCGTAGTATCCATTCTTACATATAATTTATTATGTTGAGGAGCAAATTCTTTGGCCCACTTTACAATCTGTTCAACAAACTTTTGTCCACGGAAGTTAGGATTTGTCGCTATTCTGTGTATATAAACAGCTGGGTCTTCATTTTTCTCTGCCCAAACCTGATGGTCATCAAAAGTGATACTCCAGACACAGGCCACCTGCTCATCTACTGTAATTTTAAAATGGCGTTCTTCATTGATTTCGGTTTTAATCATATTCCGATCAAATTCCGGCCATTGTACACCGGATACGGTTTTCTTAAAATCGGAAGCCATTTTATATAAGGTAAGGACCGAATCCATATCTTGCAAAGAAGTATTCACTATCATTATCCCCTGTTATAGGGCGAAGATACGGAAAATGCATCGGAATATTTCTTATTGTTATTCAGAATGGGTATAAATACCGTTGGATTGCTTAGGTTACGTTGGGAAACGTCAATAAAAATACTATTTTTATCGGCTAAAAAGAAAAGACCAAGTATGCCGACTGATGCTTCTCATAAGCTGATTCCGATGACTAGCTTCGTGCTTGAATATTATGCCCACGAAGGATATGCCGATCTTCAAACTTTAAGCTTGATGAATAATTATGCTAATTTTTTAAAACGATCCCTTACTTTGGGAATGTTTGTTCCTGTAGATCCTAACGGAAATGTATTAAAGGAACCGAAAAATTATGCTTCATGGAAATCATTGGAACATAATGACAGCGATGATGAGAGAACAGATATGACAGGTTTTGAAGAATATGGTGAATACCAGAAAGCAGAGCGTAAATGTATGTTTGAAGGTTTCAGAGTAGACTACAATGGCTATTCAAAAGTAAGAATTGTGGCTTCTTACGATACTTCCATAGAGCTATCATTCAATAAAAACGATCTGATTCCTGCAGGCTTTAATGATGTGGAAGCATTAACTGTTTTTAATGACATCTTTTTAACTTCTAACGCATTAAAACTTATTGGAATAAAAGATAGGAAATAGAAAGCTTTTTATAAAAGTATAATTTATTTTTGGGATTTTACTAAACTTCCCATTTTTGTCACTCCGTAGGAGTCTTAATATCGTAAAGGAATCTTTATCCATAAGGATTTTTAAAACGTAAAGTTTATCGTTTGATGCTGCTGAATTTTAAGAGAGCAAAGAGATTGATCGATTTTCAATCGATCTGATGAAGCGGTTTGTTACCATGAGCTTATTCAAACGGCTTTGCCGCAAACTTTGCCTCCTTATAATCATACGTTCAGCCAATAAAACTTTTGCGTTAAATTCAGATTACTATCATATTTTTTTAAAACGCAAAGTTTATCATTTGCTGCTGCTAGATTTTAAGAGAGCAAAGAGATTGATCGATTTTCAATCGATCTGATGAAGCGGTTTGTTACCATGAGCTTATTCAAACGACTTTGCCGCAAACTTTGCCTCCTTATAATCATACGTTCGGCCAATAAAACTTTTGCGTTAAATTCA
>NZ_MAYF01000109.1 GCF_001684955.1 Chryseobacterium contaminans
AAATGCTCTGTCAGCTGAGAAATAATAATATCTGTATCCATAATGAAGTTGTGTCACCTGTTTTGCATACTGACAGGCTGATAATGCCCAAATTTACGGAAATATTATGGTAATCGTCAGGAATGATTTGTAAGGAAAATTGTCTTTCAAATATATTGAAGATTGAATGACCAAATTTTGCTATCTTAACTGATGCAATTGTAAATCATCAGAATATGAATCATTTTGATAACGAATTTCAAAAATACCTTGCAGAACTGGTTGAAACAGGTTTTGAATTTGTCAACAATAATTCAGAAGAAGTAGATGCTGTATATGTTATCGGATTAATAGAAACCGGTTATTTTTATAAAGTATTTTATGAGATCAATGGATATCTGGTAAAGTCCCATAAAGTAAATGAAGTATCTGATATGCAGTATGCCATCAGCCCGGAAATAGCTTTTGCGATGCTGAATAAAGGCAATCAGATCTTAGGAAGTATAGAAGAGCTATTTAAAAACGATGGGCGTGAAGTTCCGGTTATGTTTAAGTTGGTTTATCATCCTAAAACCGATAAGTTCAATAGTGATTTTAGCTACGATAAAACTTTTACTCACGATAAGATCAAAACAGCACAGGATGTATATGAAGAATGGTTTTCTCAAGTGGAAAAATTAAAAAGTTAATATTTTATTTTGTAATCATTACAACAACGTATGGTAAACGATATAGGCAAAATTATTTTTTTTCTGTTTCTGTTGCTGAGTTTTTTCCTTATTACAGTGAAAGCAGAAAGGAAACTTCCGAATTATCTATTTGCAGCATTTCTTCTCGTTTCTGTAATTGACCTTTCCGGGTTTTTCCTGTCACCACCTGAAAACAATATAATTCAGGGGTTGAAAGTGTCCAGTATTTTATTGCAGATGCCCCTGTATTATCTTTACGTTAATGCTGCATGTTACTATAACTTTGTTCTTCAGAGAAAACATCTTTTACATGCCGTACCATTTTTATTTTTTTTCTCCCTATTCAGTATTTTTGGCATTTCAAAACAGACAGATCAATGGTTTGATATTGTTTCAATTGTTCAGTATTACTGTTATATTCTTGCTGTATTTTGGGTACTGGGGACTTTCAGAAAAGTGTATCGGGAGAATTATTCAAACAATCATCATCTCACTTATAAATGGTTGTTTCAGACTACTGTTATTTTTTTGATTGGTAATTTCTTTGTGCTGTTGAGAGGCTTTGTGAAAGATGATAATAGTATTTTGATGGGTTTATATACCTTTTCGTCTCTTTTTGTATTATTTGTTATCAGTTGGTTTGTATTGAATGCTTTATATCGTCCTAATCTGTTTTCCGGAATAGATAAAGATCTGGAACCCATACAATCGGAAAGTGAAATAAGAAATGAGCCGGAAAAGCTGAAACCTTTACTGGATTTTATGAAAACTGAAAAACCATATCTGGATGATAAACTGACGTTGCAAAAATTGGCAGAACAAATGAATATGCCTGAAAAACAACTTTCTTTGCTAATTAATCAACATATCGGTAAACATTTCTTCGACTTTATTAATGAGTTCAGAATTAATGATGCCAAAGTACTTTTAAGAGAACAACCTCAGCTAACTGTACTGGAAATCCTGTATGAAGTAGGATTTAATTCCAAATCATCTTTTTATACAGCTTTTAAAAAAGAAACCCATCAAACACCTACAGATTACAGAAAATCAATAGTTTGAATGGTGTTCGATTTAAAATCGGACTCTTTTTAAATAAAAAAAGAGTCCGACTTCCGATAATCGGATGTTTACATTGATAGAAAACTCCAGATTTGCTTCATCATTAAAAAATAATTGCAATGAAGCGATCAATTCAATTTATTTTATTCCTTTTTTATTTGTTAAATTTCGGAATATGCTCCGGCCAATCTAACCAGGATAAAATCAGGAAAGCTGATTCCATGATAAGCAGCTATGCCCAGAAAAACGCTCCGGGAATGGCCATAGGAATCATAAAGGAAGGGCAGGTTATCTACAGGAAAATGTATGGAATGGCTAATCTTGAAGACCGCATTCCTATCAAAGATTCTACAGCGTTTGATATTGCATCTGTTTCCAAACAGTTTACAGCATTTGTAATGCTTTTTGCTGAAAAGGAAGGAAAACTGTCTCTCAACGACGATATCAGGAAATATCTTCCCGAACTCAGGCATCTTCCTCATAAAATTACGATCCGACAATTGGCCAATCATACCCATGGCTTGCCTGATTTTACCAGTATTAAAAGGCTGCAGGGATTTGGAGATGAATTCAGGGTAACCAATGCTGAAGCTGTTAAAACCGTTCTTGCCATCAGAAACCAACATTTTCCCCCGGGACAGCAATACAGTTATAACAATACCGGCTTTATGCTGCTGGCTGAAATTCTTCACAGAATCTATAAAAAAGATTTTAATGACATTCTGAAGGAATATATTTTTGAGCCCCTTCAGATGAACCATACTATGGCTGTAGATGATCCTGAAAAATTAGTACCGAATAAAGCAGAGTCCTATCAGGAAAAAAACGGAACTTTCAAAAGACAGCCTTTGGGGCAGATGGAATATGGTTCTTCCAATATCTTTACTTCCTTGAATGATCTTTGTAAGTGGGCCGTCAATTTTCAAAAACCTATTATTGGGAATCGGGAAATTTACAATAAAATGCAGCAAAATACTATTTTGCCAACAGGGGAGACCGTAGAGTATGGGCTGGGCCTGCAAACCGGTAAATATAAAGGATTGGATATTGTTTTCCATGGTGGAGGAACAGCCGGTTACAGATCCTATATTCTGCACATTCCTGCTTATCATTTATCCATTGTATTAGCCGGAAATAAAAGTGTTTTTGATGGTTTGCTGATAGCGTATAAGTTGGTTGACGTTTTTCTTGCGGATTATGAAATTGCTCCACCACAACCTCAAAAAATGGAATATACCTCTGCTGAGTTAAAGGATTTTACAGGAGTGTATGAGATTAATCCGGGAAATTATATCGAGATTACATCAGACGGAAAAAAACTTTATCAGGGAAACAGCCCGGAGCCTTTGATGGTAAGAGGAGATCGTAAGTTTGATATACCTGCCATTCCAACGGCCAGTGTTACTTTTCAAAAAGGAGCATTGATATTTAGTGTTGGAGATTTTAAATTCAATTGTAAAAAAGTAATATTAACACCTTCTAGAGGTGAAAAAATGAATCTTAATCAATTTACGGGGTATTATAAGAATGATGAGTTTAATACTATTTATCATCTGGTTATGGAAGATGGTAAATTAGTGGCGAAACATGCCATAAACCGGGACGTGAGGCTATTCCCATTAAGTAATAAAAGGTTCTATTCCCATAAATCTTTTTTTGGGCAGCTTGATTTTAAATTTGGCAAAAAGAACATGATCACAGGGTTTATGTTATCTGGAGCCAATATGTCCCATATTGAGTTTAAAAAAATAAATTGAGACGGGAATATAATGCTTTGACTTTTCAGATAAAATACGGGGTCATCTCAGGGTTGAGGTGGCTTCTTTTTATTATAGAATTCTCAGTTAACTTAAATTTTTGTAAGGTTATATGTAATCGATTTTTATCTATACGAGAAACTATATAATAAATTTGGAATACTATTTGTAACGCAATAATAAAATTTAGAATTAATGGAATTTGCTGTCAGTCAATTATTTATAACGTAGTTGTAAATGGTTAAAGTTTAACAATGATTATCTTTAAATAATTAAAAACATGTTCCCTCCTCAATTAAACAGAATATTTTATTCATACAAACTTTTTCTTTTATGCCTGCTGTGTTACAGTGGATCAGTTTATAGCCAAGGTACATTTTCGCATCAGAAGTTTGACAGTATTTTGTTGAAAAAAACGGAATCGCTTCGTATTCAGGGTGATTATGAAAACCTTGTCCGGCTTAATAAAGACTATCTGAATTTGGCACAAGAAAAGAACTATAAGGAAGGCATCATTCTTTGCTATATCAATATCTCCAATATTTCGGCAACCATAGGAAATTATAAAAGAGGACTTTCTTATCTTTCTCTGGCTGAAAAAGAACTCAAGAAGGTTAATAGTTCTGTTTTAAAAGCAAGACTTTTTCAGGAGCATGCTCAGCTGAATGCAGTAATAGGCCTTTATAAAAGCGCTTTGGATCTAAATTCAAAAGGATTATTTTACCTTAAAAGTATTTCAGATCAGGAGAAGAGAAAATTTTATTTGTATAGGCTCTATGCCAACAGGGCAGACTTTTTATATAAAGCAAATAATCCAGACTCGGCTTACATTTATTTACAGAAAGGAAAAAGAATAGATGGGCAAGGAGTTCTGCTGACTACACTTTTAGCCAAACATCATCTGATGTATAGTAAAAGAAGGGATTCTGCCTTCATTTATCTTCATAAAGCCTCTGCAAAGATCGTCAATACAGGTAAGGTGAACGTTCAGAGTGCATTTGTAGATCTTACCTATGGAGATTATTATTTTGCTCTGGAGGATTATAAAATAGCATTGGAGTATTATAATAAAGCATTGGATTACTACAGTAAAACCAATAGGTTATATAATATTCCTGGAGTTTATGAATCTATTGCCAAAACCTATAAAATGCTGAATGAACCTCAGAAAGAAGAAGAGGCTATGAAGAAGTACACGGAGGAAAAAACTGCATTGGAAAATATTCAGAATGAAGCCATCAATATTTCAATAGATCATATGCTGAGTGATAAAGACGAAGAATCTAATGGTTTTCAGAAGAGAATTTACCTTTATATTGGGTTAATAGTCATTTTATCATTGGTTATTTTTATCTTACTTTATCGGCATAACAGGGCATTGCGACAAAAGAAAAATGAGTTCAAAAGTGAAGCGCTTTCTCTTAAAAGTAGGATCAATGACTCCTTTGAAGAATTAGTAAGCCTGGCGAAAAAAAATGATTCTACCTTTTTAACCAGATTTCAGGAAATCTATCCTGAGTTTTGCCCGAGACTTCTGGAGATCAATCCAAAACTTGGAGCTTCAGAATTGACATTCTGCGCCATGATAAAACTTAACTTCACTTCAAAAGAAATTGCTGAATATACCTTTATTCAACACAAATCTGTACAACAGAAAAAACACAGATTACGAAAAAAATTGAATGTTCCCACCGAACAGGAGTTATTTATTTTCTTTGATTCTTTATAAATACAAAACTGTAGAAAAAACAGGCTAGTCAGAAATTAATTTTTCCTGTTTTTAATCACTGTAAAACTGTGCATATGTAGTACACGAATATTCAGCAATATTCGTGTTTTTTATTATTTATTCCGTTTAGGGTAGTTCTGTTATCCTAAAATAATTTTCTGCTTCCAGCTTTCATTCTTATAGATATTTGTCGATAAACACCATTATTTAGGGGATAAACAGCAAATGTGGTATAAATGTAGTATGATAAAATTATGGTTTTTAAATAAGTTTTTAAAACATTTGCAAAACCAAAAAAGAGGGGCGGAAAAATAGATGGCCTAAAAAACAGTAAAAATTCTAAAAACACAATGATGGCCCCTCTTTATGATAAAAGTATTAAGTAAAGGAGTGTTGGGAAATTATAAGGAAAATTTAATCAACAACAGAAATAAATAATCAGAAAAATAAGTAAATTCATTAATTAAATTAAGCATATATGAAAAATGTAAAACAATTTATTACAGCAATGGCGCTTGTAATGTTCGCTTCCGGAGTTTCAGCTCAACTTAGTCCAAAAGGTGCTGGTTCAGACAAAGATAAACATGGTTGTAAAGGATCTGCAGGATATACATTCTCAGTATTGAAAAACGATTGTGTAAGACTTTTTGAACAAAAAATACAACTGAAAGAAGTAGATAATAAAAAATCTTATACTTCTAACGCTGCAGTTATTCTTAGTGAGGATGCAA
>NZ_MAYF01000110.1 GCF_001684955.1 Chryseobacterium contaminans
ACTCATTACTCATTAATCATTACTCATTACTCATTACTCATTACTCATTACTCATTACTCATAAATTCAGTGACCACACAGAATAACTATTCGGTGGACATTGAATTTTCACCCTCTTATCTCCCTGCGTCGTTGGATACCAGCTTGAATGCCCTGTAAAATCTTTGATCTGCTGATTCGTCCAATTGGTATCAATCCATCTTTCCTGCCAGTTTGATGAAGTGTTGATATAGACTACAAGTCCCGGATTTCCGTTGTAACCGTTACGTCTTGCAATGTATTCATCATTATCCGTATATAAAATAGAAGTGGTTCCTGTGGCTTTATTGTTGTGAATCCAGATCAGGTTGTTGAGTCTTTCTTTGTTTAGCCATTCTTCATAGTCTCTGTAAAAAATAGTCGGGTAACCTTCATGAGTTAAAATATAAGCATAGGCTGGCATTTTATTGTAGATAATATCCGTATCATGATTGGCAACGAAGGTTACTGCTTTGTATGGATTTCTTTTCCACATCATGTCATCATTCAATACATTCAGATTTCCGTTATCAAAAGCTTCATCCATTTTATAATAAGCAGCAAAATCGAATACGGAGCTGTTGGCATTATTAGCCCACCATTCTAAGGTATTCACATTGGAATCCCATAATTCACCTACAGAAAAACCTCCCACTTTAGAATTCCAGGTATTCACAACCCAAGGACCAAAGCCTTTCACATAATCGAATCTCCAGCCATCGAATTTCATTACATTTTTATAATATTTTGCCACTGAATCGTCTCTTCCCCACAGCCAGTCCTGAACATGAGGGTTCGCGTGGCAAAGATCCGGGAATCCGCCAAAAGCACCTTCATCATTATTTCCGTAAGCATTTTTATAAAAGTCATTGTAATTTCTCTGAAATTTTCCGGAAGCCACTCCTGAGAAATTCGTCCAGGTATTGGTTCCTGTAAACGGATTCGCTTCAGATTGCCCGCCGCTGTTATGATTGATCACAATATCGGCATACACCTGCATATTTTCTGCATGAGCCTTCGTAATCAAAGCTTCCAGTTCTGTTCTGGATCCAAATCGGGTTTCTATACTTCCGTTCTGATTGAAATTTCCGAAATCATAATAATCCGTAGGATCATATCCCATGGAATAGGCTCCGTTTTGAGCTTTTGAAGCCGGCGGAAGCCATACCGCACCAACTCCGGCATCAGACCATGCTGTTAATTTATCTTTAACGGTGTTCCACCAGTTTCCGCCGTCGGGAACATCCCAGTAAAATCCTTGCATCAAAACACTCCCACCTGGGCCTGCTACAAATTTTCCTTGTGCAGATCCGGATTCACTTCCTGTACTGAATGGCCTTCCGTCGTGCTTGGTTACATTTACTATTTTATCATGTACTTCTTCCTTTTTCATGGATTCTGTACTTAATTCATCGTTATTCTGGCATGAGCCAACAAGCGCTAAAGCCAGTAGGGAAAGAATAAAATATGCTTTTTTCATTAGAATATATAATTATCAAACTATTAACTAATTTACATTTTTATTAAAAACAAATTCAAAATAAGGAGAAATATTTTAAATTTAAATAATATTTCAATCAGAATAACATCTACCATTTTCATTAAAAAATCATAAATTTTTAAGATTCTCGAAACAATTTTTCTTTTAATCCATATATTTGCATACTATGGAATATAACACCCAAAAAACTCAGCTTCATATGCCGGAATACGGCAGAATTATACAACAGTTGGTTGAGCGCTGCAAAGAACTTCCTACCAAAGAGGAAAGGAACGAAATGGCTATGGCAATCATCGATTTTATGGGTCAGAGAAACCCACAACTTCGCGACGAAGAAAATTATAAACATAAACTTTGGGACCATCTTTATATTCTGGCAGATTATGATTTGGATGTAGACTCTCCTTATCCCTTTCCAACCATGGAACAGCTGGCAGAAAAACCTAAAAGAATGGAGTACCCAAAACTTCAGGGAGACTTTAAATTTTACGGAAAAAGTATTCTTCAGTTAATAGAAAAAGCAATTGAACTGGAAACAGGGGACGAAAAAGAAGCCCTTATTGAAGTAATTGCTAACAACATGAAGAAATCCTATAATGTTTACAATAAGGAACACGTAACGGATGATGTTATTTTCAGACATCTGAAAGAGTTGTCTGAAAACAGACTGGATCTTACAGGAATTGATTCTCTTGAAAAGAGTAAGATCTATTATACCAATAACAACAACAACCGAAGCAACAACAATAACCGAAACAGCGGTAATAACAACAATAAGAACCAACCTAACAAAAGAAGGCATAATAACAATCATAAAAACAGAAAATAATGAGTGGAACATTTCAAATAAGAGGAGGAAAAAGACTGCAGGGTGAAATAACTCCACAAGGAGCCAAAAATGAGGCTTTGCAAATTTTATGTGCAGTTCTGTTAACGGACGAGGAAGTAAGAATTAAAAATATTCCGGACATCCATGATGTAAACAGGCTGATTGAAATTCTTGGAGATTTTGGCGTAAAAGTTACTAAAAACGGCCATGGAGACTATACTTTTAAAGCTGATAAAGTAAACTTCGACTATATAAAATCCAACGAGTTTAAAAAAGACGGAGCCAAGCTTCGTGGATCAATTATGCTAATGGGCCCCATGTTAGCACGTTACGGAGAAGCTTATATGCCGACTCCGGGTGGTGACAAGATTGGAAGAAGAAGACTGGATACCCATTTCCAGGGATTGGTAGAACTTGGTGCTGAATTCCACTATGATGAGGAAGAATACTTCTATTCTTTAAAAGCAAAAGAGCTTAATGGAAAATTCATCCTATTGGAAGAAGCTTCTGTAACCGGAACAGCTAATATTGTAATGGCTGCCGTTTTAGCAAAAGGAAAAACAAGAATTTATAACGCTGCCTGCGAACCTTATCTTCAGCAATTATGCAAAATGCTGAACAGAATGGGGGCTAATATTTCAGGAATCGGATCTAACCTTCTTACGATTGAAGGAGTAGACTATTTAAGAGGTACTGAACACACAATGCTTCCTGACATGGTAGAAATCGGATCTTGGATTGGTCTTGCGGCTATGACAAAATCTGAAATTACCATCAAAAATGTAAACTGGAACCAATTGGGAGTTATTCCTAATACTTTCAGAAAACTGGGAATTCAGCTTGAGCAAAGTGGTGATGATATTTATATCCCTGCTCAGGAACATTATAAAATCCAGAAATTTATCGACGGATCTATCCTTACAATTTCTGACGCTCCATGGCCTGGATTCACGCCGGATTTATTATCTATTATCTTAGTAGTGGCTACTCAGGCTAAAGGAAGTATCCTGGTTCACCAGAAAATGTTTGAATCAAGATTATTCTTTGTGGATAAATTAATTGATATGGGCGCTCAGATCATTTTGTGCGATCCACACAGAGCAACCGTAATCGGATTAAACCAGGAAGCTCCTTTAAGAGGAACTACAATGGTTTCCCCGGATATCAGAGCCGGAAATGCCCTTCTTATTGCAGCTCTTTCTGCAGAAGGAAAATCTATTATCCACAACATCGAGCAAATCGACAGAGGATATGAAAACATCGATGGAAGATTAAAGGCAATTGGTGCTGACATCGAAAGAATCTAAACTTATTTTTATTACTATAG
This sequence comes from Chryseobacterium contaminans, assembly GCF_001684955.1. GTDB lineage: Bacteria > Bacteroidota > Bacteroidia > Flavobacteriales > Weeksellaceae > Chryseobacterium > Chryseobacterium contaminans. The sequence goes on from NZ_MAYF01000110.1 coordinate 3,676, forward strand.
AGCGTTCAGAGAAATCTGAGCGCTTTTTTGTTGTCCTTCATTTTACGTAAGCTTCATCAAATCAATTTTAACTGATTATTTGTTTGTTGCCTTGGAGTTTGAAATCTTGAAAATAGAACTTTGCATTTAAGGAAGTAATAAATGTTCTTTTTATAACCACCCCGTCAAAGATTCTTTGAATTTTTGCCACCCCTCCGGAGGCGGGGAATTCTCACTCCTTCAATTGTAAGTTTTCGTAGAGAGGGAAATTTACTCTCTATTTTTTCATTTAAAAATCTGCGTAATCTGCGAGATCTGCGGGAGAAATGATTCCAAAATAAAAAGTGCCCGATAAAAAACCAGACACTTTGAGTAATTAAAACTATATGAATCTCCCCTAAGAATACTTTCTGCAGAGATACTCTACCGTTGTATTCAAAAGTTTATTTTTATTCAGATAAACTTCAAGCTGTTGATAGTCATCTGAACTTGCATTAATATATAATTGTACTGAACCAAAACTATATCCGTTTACATATTCCACGTTTGCAGACAACACTCTGTGACAAATACCTAATTGATTATGGATCGTGTTCATCAAATGTTCAAATTTCATTTTGCCATTCAACTCTATTTCCAATAACAATTCTTTTTTAGACAGGCTCAGTGTATTTTGAAAAACCTGCAGGCTTGGGTTAGATGTAATCATTGCTAAACATTTTTGGGTTAATACTCAGATCTTATTGCGTTCTGCATTTAAATCTGTCACAAAAATATAAAAAAATATTAGTCCACCAAATTAGTAGACTAATATTTTTTAAAATTTAACATTTAAAAAAAGAAGCCATCACAGCTTCTCTATCTATTTTAATTCAAATTTGGGAAAGGTATGTGGGCTGGAAGCCGGGAGCTGGAGGATGGAAGTTATTAAGTTATTAAAATCAAAAATATGTTTTCCATCACTCTTAAAAAAATAATTATTTTAGGTGTAATGGTTTTCTATTATATGTCTCATAGTAACTTCCTTTCTACCTATTCTAAAGGTCTCCTACCCTTTCTAATTTTTCTGATCCAGCTAATCCGTTGGGGTTACAACCGGGCTCTCCTTCCGGAACTTTCAGATTTTTTTTAGTGTAAAAATCCTCCCAGAATGCATTGATTCTTCCTGTTTTGGGATCTATAAACGTCATAGGTTCCAATGTAAAAATATGATCGTCCCGGAAAGCTCTTTCTACAAAATCTGAACAATAATAAGAGCCTTCATCCAAAATATAATTGAAATTATAAGGTTTCCCTAACATGGAGTTTGCTTTTTCAATAGCATCAGGAATAGACTTTTGATATTCAGGTTTCAAACGATACACCACCACATTTTGCTGGTCTTTTTTCTGATCTTCCATAAAATCTTTCAGGCTCTGTTTTTGTGAACCGCCTTTTGGAGCGGCATGCAGAACAAACATTTTACGACCGTTTTTCTTAAGAATTCCAATGTGGTCGAAAGAAGCCGCTTTATGCTTTTGGGTAACGTTATTTATAGCTCCGGACAATCCGGTTTCTTTTGCCGTAACAAAAAGTAAATCTCCGTTCTGAAGCTGTATGGAACTCTGATAGGAATTACACTGTATTAGGATTAGCATCAAAAGAGACAGTAATCCCACAATCTTTCCATTTTTAATTTTATTCTTGAAAATCATTTTAATTTCCGGTATTCTGATTGTTATTTCACCTCAAAATTACAAAATAGAAATCATTACATTTGTGGAGAATATCGAGTAACTTTCACAGTAACCCAAACCCTTTATCCACTTTTATGCCTCATATTTTACTTGTTGAAGATGATAAAAGACTTTCACGGCTTATTGGCAGAGGTCTCCTTGAACAGGATATGGATGTAAGTTTTGCCTATGATGGTGAAAAAGCGACAGAACTGGCCACTACTCAGGATTTTGACCTCATCATTACAGATATTATTGTCCCATTAAAAAACGGACTGGATTTCTGTAGGGAAATAAAAACCTCCAAGCCTCATATTCCTGTCATTATGTTAACAGCATTGGGAACTACAGATGATAAACTGGAAGGTTTTGATTCCGGTGCAGATGATTATTTAACCAAGCCATTTGAAATGCGTGAGCTGATTGCAAGGGTGAAAGTGTTAATGAAAAGATTTTCTCTGCATGCTCCCACTGAACCAATATTAAGATATGAAAATATTGAAATGGATCTGAAGCTGAAATCAATAAGCAGAAACGGAATTCCCATCAAACTTACTCCCAAGGAGTTTAACCTG
>NZ_MAYF01000111.1 GCF_001684955.1 Chryseobacterium contaminans
TGTTGAGCAAGTCGTTGAGACATCGGAAGATCAATTGTTCTTCCTTAATTTAGGAGGATATAAACCCGGTTTTTTTGAAGAATTTCATGAGCAGCATCTAATGGTGGGGCAATCTATGGGAGAGATCGTAAAGAGAGCAAAAGCTACAGAATTCTATAAGACCATGGGATTTGAAGGTGCAGTAAGCCATATTGATGACAAGCATGGGGTAGATATTGATGATATTTTCAATGTAAATGATATTCTTCCGGCATCTATGAAGGAAAAATATTCTATCGTTCTTACCAAATCTGATGCTGAAAATCAGGAAAACCCTATGGGGCTGGGGTATTTAAAAATTGATAAAATTTAATAAGCATAAATCTAATAAAAATAAAAAATGAAAATAGGAATTCTGGGAGGCGGACAGCTGGGAAGAATGTTGATACAGAGTGCTTTGAAGTATGATGATGAGTTTTATACTCTGGATCCGGCTTCTGATGCGCCATGCCACAATATCTCGTATTTTACGCAGGGTAATTTCAATGATTATGAAACCGTTCTGAACTTTGGAAAAGACAAAGACGTGGTAACCATTGAAATAGAGCACGTAAATGCTGATGCTTTGGCAGAACTTGAAAAGCAGGGAATCCGCGTGGTTCCTAATGCGAGTATCATCAAAACCATTCAGCAAAAGATCCTTCAGAAAGAATTTTATAAAATACATGATATCCCAAGCCCCGAATTTCAGGTAGTTTGGAACAGTGATGAAAAAATTATGATGCCGTTGCCGTTTGTTCAGAAGATGAATACAGGCGGATATGACGGAAAAGGAGTACAGGTTATTAAAACAGAAGAAGACCTCCAGAATCTATGGAAAGAAGCTTCAGTGATTGAAAGTCTCGTAGATATTGATAAAGAACTTTCCGTTATTGTAGCCAGAAATGAAAAAGGAGAAACCAATACTTTCCCGGTAACAGAAATGGTAGCTGATCCGAAACTTAATCTTTTGGATTTTAATGTTTGTCCGGTTTTGCTGACAGAAGATGTTCAGAACCAGATTGATGTGATTACAGAGAAATTCCTGAATGCTGTAAACTCTCCGGGGCTTTTTGCCATCGAATTATTCCTGGATAAAGAAGGAAAAGTGTGGGTAAATGAAACTGCACCAAGATTACACAATTCAGGACATCAAAGCCAGGAAGGAAATACCAATTCTCAGTTTGAACAGATGTACCGTGTAGTAAAAAATCTTCCTTTGGCAGATACGGATGCCATTACCTACAGCGGAATGCTGAATCTTGTAGGAGCAGAAGGCTACTCTGGAAAGGTAGTATACGAAGGAATGGAAGAGGTTCTGAAATTACCGGAAACCTACGTTCACTTATACGGAAAAACAGAAACCAAGCCCGGAAGAAAAATGGGACACATTAATGTCCTTGCAGATTGCAGGGAAGAGCTGATGGAAAAGCTTGTGAAGGTAAAAGGAATGGTAAGAGTCATTTCTGAGTAACTTAAACTTAAAATAATAAAAATGGAGCCGTTTTAAAGTTAAAACGGCTCCATTTTTATAGGTATCTTTCCTTAAAACGGCTTCTTTAAGATTCTTTCTTTATATACTCCTTTTACAATTTTAAAAAGAGCTACATAGGCTCCGGCTCCATCGGAATTAATCATAGTGAGATATAACGTGTCATTTTTACGATCGTAATAACATGTTGTAAATTCATTGCTGATGTTAAAAAGGTTTTCGATTTCTTTATTGGGAATCTGAACTTTTTTATCCTTGATTTGAACGGTAATGGATTTATAGTGGGTTTTGGGAATGGTTCCATCTGTTCCCCAAATAAGATTACCTTTATACTTATCTTCTATTTTTTGTCCGTTATAATTGGATGAAGAAAAGAATTTCTTATTTTCCTTATAATTGAACTTTTCGGAGATGATATCCACCTTAATGTTTCCGGATTTGAAAATAGCTTTATTTTCATCCTTGGTTATTGGAAGAATAGCCTCATAAGAATCAATAAGCTTAACTTTTGAACTGTTGATATAACCTGTTGTTTTATCATCATAATAAACATTCAGCCAGTTTTTGTTGGTCTTATCCAGTTCAAAAGTATATACAATTTCATCAGAATTGATTTTCCCTGTGATCTTGCTTTTTGCATCAGGATTTTCTCTTAGGCTTACATAACCGTCTTTATCTACAATTTTAGCAAACTGAGCAAAAGAAAACTGGATGCTTACGATTGCTGTTAGAAGAAGAATCTTTTTTGTTTTCAATGCTGTTGTATAATTTTAATTTATGAAAATAGTTTTAGTTAACCTGATAGATTAACTTGGAGACGATAGTCACACTAAAAAGGAATTTCTAAAGTTCTTCCTTTATATTCACCTTTTTCAATGGTAAAAAGGGCAGCATAAGTGCCGGCACCATCAGAATTTAACATGGAGATGTATAAAATATCATTTATACGGTCATAATAACAGGTTGTAGATTTATTATTGACTTCAAACAGGTTTTCAATCTCTTTTTCAGGAATTTGTATGGTCTTGTCTCCAATCTGTGCTGTGATTGAAATATAATGGGTTTTAGGAATGGTTCTGTCTATTCCCCATACCTGCTGCTCTTTGTAATAATCTCCGTTTAAAGTTGAGGTAAAATCTTTTTCATTTTCCTTAAAATTAAATTTTCCGGAAACGATGTTTACTTTAATATTTCCTGATTTAAAGATGGCTTTGTTGGCATCCCGTACCGTGGGAGGAACAGCCTGGTAAGTCTGTATATATTTTAGCCTTGAATTATGGATATAACCATTGCTCACATTAGCCCAATTCTTATTGTCAGCTTCAAATATATAGACAATTTCATCCGAATTGATCTTTCCAATGATTTTACTGTTGGCATCTGCATTTTCCCTTATGTTCACATAGCCGTCTTTATCAATAACTTTTGCAAACTGAGCAAATGATAGTTGTATGCTTAAACAAGCTGTTAAAAGGAATATCTTCTTTGTTTTCAATGAATGTTTATTTTGAGCAAAAATAGTAAAAAGGCTGGAAGCTGGAAGAAAGAGGCTGGAAGTTACTTGCAGGTAATCATTTATCATACTCCAATAACTTCCAGTCTCCAGCTTCATTTCTTCCTTACTTAAATATCTTCTGAATGACATTTCCGATTTCCATAAAATCTCCGTGATTTCCTACAGAACGTATTTCCGGGCTGTTTTTATCATATTCGGAGAAAGGGAAGATCAGGAGGTAATTATTATCATTCAGATATCTGTTCAGTAATTCCGGGATAAGTCTCATACGTGGAATATAGGACTGCATTCCACGCTTAGCCATAAAAATGATAAGCGCTTCATCATCCTTCAGCTGAGTGGCTGTTCTTTCACCGTCCTGCCATGTACTCATAATGATGAATTCGGCTTCTATATTGGCTTTTTTAATGATCTTCTGAAGGATATCGATAATGTTTTCAGGAGCATAAAAGGCCACAGTAGCTCCGGAATTTCTTGCAATATTCCAAACCCTTAAAAGCGCATGGAAAAAGCCTGCTTCCTTATGGGCGTTTTCAGGAATCATTACAGCGTATTTCTTAATGGTAGAAAGTGGTTGGGCTGCATGATATACCAATACGTTCACATCATCATTCTGAAGATAACCGTTGTAAAGGTTATAGACAAATGATGGTGAAAAACCTTTCTCATCTTCCAATCCAATAATCAGATCGGTAATTTTCTGCTCCTTGATAACGTTGTTAACCCCATTGATAACATCGTTGTCATATCTTTTGAGAGCCTGTAATTTGACATCAGCCGCCGCTGCCGTATCAGCTGCCTGGTGAAGAAGCTTCTCAGCATTTTTTACAGATGATTCATTTTTATCTTCATTAATGACATTTAAAGCGAATAGATCTTCCGTATTGGAATGCGCTTTAATAAGGATTCCCAGGTTGACCATTCTCTCTACAGTTTCTTCGTGATTGATGGCCAACAGGATATTTTCTTCCTCATGGCTGGTTCCGGAAACGGTGTCTTCGTTATCACTTTCTGCAATCTTTTGGGCACTTGCCATGGAGATAAAAGACGAAATGGTACAGGAAATAAGGATCAATAAGATACTTCCGTTAAGAACGTGCTCGTTTAATAATCTTACGGGTTCTCCTGTTTCAGTTTCGGACAGGATAATATTATAACCAACCATTACCGATGCAAGGGTAGCGGCTGCAGAGGCAGAGCTCAATCCAAAGATCAGTTTTCCCTCTTCTTTAGTCAATCTGAATGTCTTTTGAGTAGCTACTGCAGAAAGGTATTTCCCTCCAATGGACGCTACCAGCATAATACCTGCCACTTCAAGGGTTTCCCAGCTTTTGAAAAACACTTTAAAGTCGATCAGCATACCTACACTGATCAGAAAGAACGGAATAAAGATGGCATTTCCTACAAATTCAACCCTGTTCATTAAGGATGAGGTATGCGGAATGAGTCTGTTCAATGCTAATCCTGCAAAGAATGCCCCAATGATGGCTTCTACGCCTGCAAGTTCAGCAAGCATAGCTGCCAGATAGATCATTACCAATACAAAAATATACTGTGAGATCTTATCATCCACTCTTTTGAAGAACCAGCGACCAATAATAGGGAAGACAATAAGTACAATTAATGCAAAAAGAATGAACGAAACGGATAATTTAATCCAGAATTCTGTTCCTACATCTCCCTGAGACATTCCAACAATGATGGCAAGAACCAATAATGCAAGAATATCTGTAATCATGGTCCCGCCAACGGTAATATTGACAGCTTTATTTTTCGCAATTCCCAGTTTACTTACCAATGGATAGGCAATAAGAGTATGAGATGAGAAAAGACTCGCAAATAAGATAGAGGTAAGCATTGAGAAATGAAGGATGTAATATCCGCCCAAATATCCCAACACAAACGGAACAATAAAAGTATAAAGCCCAAAGGTGAGACTTTTCCATTTGTTTTTCTTAAAATCTCCCATGTCAATCTCCAGCCCGGCAAGGAACATGATGTAAAGAAGGCCGGTAGTTCCGGTTACAACAATGCTGCTGTCTCTGGATAATACATTAAATCCGTTGGGACCGATAATAGCTCCTGCAATGATGAGGCCCAGAAGGTGGGGAACTTTAATTTTATTTAATAATAACGGAGCCGCAAGAATGATGACCAGTACCAACAGGAATTTCAGTACCGGATCTTCTATGGGAAGGCTCAGGTTGTGTATGCTCAGTAAAATCATAAGTGTTTATTTGGTGGAACGTACTAATTCAACAGAGAACTTGGCGGTGCAGCCATCAGAAGTAATGGTTCTTGTTCCCTTGATTTTGTTGTCAGAAATGTCATTAAGCAGAACGCTCATTTCTACATTCTTTTTAGCCGTGGAATCTGTTTTGAAAGAAAGCCTGATCTCATTATTCTCAAATTTACCGGAATAGAGTCTTACCAGGTTGTTGTTATTGATGATTTTGGTGATGGGCTGGGTGGAATCATTATCAAATTCCCAGATATCCGTACGTTGATCTCCTACTGCATAATCACTGCAATTGGATTCTGTACAAATTACTTTCCCGTTCCATGGACCGGAGATCTCTGCAGGCCATGTGGCAATCACCACAGAATCTTTTTTAGCAAAAATACTATCCCTCATTTTTAAAAGAGACTGGTATTCAGATTCTTTTTTGGCGAATGTTTTTTCTTTTTCTAACAATTGTTTTTCTCTGTCTGTAAGGTTCTTCTCCTTTTCCTTGTAATCACAGCTTACCAGGATAAAAGAGGCCGCAAGAAGGGCGAAAAATGTGTTTTTAAGCATGTTGTATAGGTTGAGTATACAATATAAGGAAAAAATAAAAACGAGGCAAATTAACCCTCTTGTGAACCTTAT